>JALXCS010000365.1 GCA_026990815.1 Methylomonas sp.
TTGTCTTACTTTGTTTTGTCTCATAAAGTGCTTGATAAACAGCGCCAAGATCGCCGCCACCCGATAAGGGACCAAACCCAAATGTTTTCATGGTGTTGGGAGAGATTTCAGCTTCACTAAAATGAATAGCTTCTGCACTACCCCCTGTTTGAAGAATATTATTGCTGTCAGCAACATTGACGTTAAAATAGGATGCTGCAGGATGGTCTGAGCCATAAAAAACATAACTAGCCCTGCCAGCCCAACCTTCCTTGACTAACCCTGTTGCATTTCCAAACATCCATTGGGCACGCTGGGTGTTGTGGGCAAAAAGTTCAAACGGAACTGGGCCGCCATTTTGCACATCATCAGCAGTAACTGCTTCAACCAAAGTACCTACGTTAGCAATAATCGCTAGTTTTTTTGCTTCAAACAACTGGTGCATTCTGTTCATGTTATTGCGCATTCCATAAGCAAGCGGATTGTTGCCATTTTTATTTTCGTGAATAAACCCAAGTAGACTCTTATTGGGAAGCGCTATGTTGCTGCGAACCTGATAATAATCGTTGTAACTGGATTGGCTGGTAGGAGCAATCATGTTGAAAACATCTGCACCGCCTTCTAATAGCACACATACAATAGCCTTGTAATCACTACTTGTTTCAGCAGCTTCAACTTGGCTAAGTGAACCCAATATTCCAAAAAAGGGGGAGATGCTGGCCGCTGCAGCCATACTTTGTTGCAAAAATAGTCTTCGGGAATACTTTTTCATTTTTTTCTCCTATCTTTGCAAAGCATAATCGGGTGAGGTAATGACCAATCCAATTGCATAACGAGCAAGTGTTTCATTATTTAATGGATTCCCTTCATCATTATTCGTATTTTCAATTGAAATGAGATAATCTTTGATTGCTAGTTTGGTCGCATTGCTCATATTTCCTCCGGTTAGGAGAGTATCAAGATAATCAAGCAAAGCATCATAATTTTTTGATGCTACCCAAGCTGTTTCTTTATCCAAAGATAAATTAGCATGAAGGTTAAAAGTCTCATAGATAAAGCCATTTTTATTGATAATTCCCATCAATATATCGTCAATACCTTGCTTTCCGTAGATGCTGATTTCTGGAGCAACAAGACCAAATTGTTTTAAAGAGAAAGGACCATCATTAGGGGTAAAGTAATTAAACACAGTAAGCGCTTCTAATGGTGCTTCTTGCTTTGTCATACCGGTGCCATTAAAATTATAAGACTGGTAACGATAGCTTGGTCCTCCTTCGTAGATATTTAGGGTAACTAGGTCATCTTGCGCATGGAATGCTCTGAAAAGGTGAGTGAAATACAAAAGTGGTTCTTTTAATTTTCCAAACTTATTGGGTATTTTTTGAGCGCCATTGAATGCTTCATCATCCAGAAGAATCGCTTTTACAACTGCTTTTAGATCTCCTCTAACACCAGATCCATTATTATTAAATGCAGCAGCCACTCGCTGAATATATGCACGAGTTGGATTACTGGTCACCAATCTTTGTATTAATCGTTTAGCAACAAACGGCCCCATATTAGGATGCATAAAGAGGATATGGAGTGCTTGATTAATATCATCTTTGGTTGTACCACCAGAGGCAATGACTTCGGAGTCTTCAAATAAGTGTTTTTCTGATATGTCGTGGTATTCTTCCATTGCTATCATAGGTCGGGTTCTTGAGAAATGGGTAGAGTCCCCATCACTGGCAAAGAAAAAACCGTTTTGATCTGTTAAACCTGTAAAAACTTTAGCCATTTCCCTGATATCTTGTTGCGTATAGGTCGATATAGGATTTCCCTCTGAATCCAATTTATTACTTCCATCAGAATTAAGCTGATATAGACCTATTGTAAAAAGCTGCATTACCTCCCGGGCATAATTTTCATCAGGATGTGTCCGTTTTTCCGGGTCTGCTTTAGCATTACCAAGATAGCTAAGATATATCCCCATACTGGGATGATATGTAACTTCCCGTAGTAGCGTTTCATAATTACCGAAAGCATTCTTTACAAGAACATCGTAATATGATATCCGGGCATCAGGTTGAGTAATGAGCTTGCCATTGTGCTTTGAAATCACCATAATTTCGCTTAACGCCAATGCAACTCTCTGGCGCAGTTGGTCTGCACCCTGTGTCACAATATGCCACCAAATATCTCTTTGCATATAGCTAAGAGTATCAGCATGGGTTTTCCAGTCTTCTGGATGATCTCTTAAGTCAGCCGTTCCGTTAATTCCTTCTGTATGTTCCTCAGCCCAGGCCATGTGATAGCTTGGGGGGTAGAAAAACTGTTCTTCCAGCCAGCTCTGGTAGCTGCCTAGATTTTGTAAATGCAGAATGTCTTCTTCGGTCGGACCGAACGTTGCCCGTGCTAAAAATCGAGAGGCTTGATGCTTAGAAATAATAATATTATGATGGATTCCTGATGGACCAGGAGGCTTTCCGAACAAAGTTTTAAAAATACTAAGATCAGCAAAACTAACTCTACCATTACCGTCTAAATCTGCCTCAGCATTGGTTGTTCCAAACGCGGATCTAAATAAGTTCAGGTCAGCAAAGCTGACGGCACCGTTATTATCCAGGTCGGCATCACATATATTTCCATAGCCATCACCATTACTGTCGCGCTGATCAGGGTTGTTTATTTCAATACAATTATCAAAAATGTTATCAATACCATCATGATCCGTATCCTGGGCAAATCCCGGGGCTGTGAAAAATAATCCGAGCAGGATTGCTGTAATGTGAAATGTATTGATATTCATTGTCTTCAAAAATTCTTTACAGCGTTATCTAAGAACAAATTAGTTACAACAGTAATTTGTTCTATGAGGGTTTAAGTCGCTATCGTTGAATCTAAAACGATAGTTATTTGATGGATCATCATTAATGTTCAGGTCAGAATATGGGTTGTCACCTGAATAAAATTCAATATTGTTGGTTCTGGTTGTCATGTCGCTATCTGGTAATCCAATATGTTTCCAGACAGTATCATTTTCGAAGCTGTATCGCATTAGTGATTCTAATGGCCGGAACAAACCTATTTGTTGTAAAGCATCAAAATAGAAAACACCATTTTCATAACGTGATTTCGGAGTGCTGTGATTAGATTCGTGAAGTTCATCTCCTGGCAAATAAAGAAATGTTTTGTCAGAATCATTGATATTGGAATTAACTAGATAATCAATGCTAAACCGTGGGTCTGTATCCCAGTTGTAGATTCTGTCATTTTCCTTTTCATTATAGGTTTGTACGATCATAGCAGTATTTGCTGGCAGAGTTATCTGCTGTTGATCCTGATAAAAAGCAGTGGCGCCAGCAAGCGGAAAAATAAATCGACCTTGTGTTCCCCAGTTATTCAACTCAATGGAAAGATGAAATAAAATACCTGCACCTAATGAATGGCCCATAAAACCGACTTTACTAGTATCGATTCTAGGGCTAAATCTTGGGTCAGCGACGACTTGTTCAAGTATTTGTTTGATAAGGTCTCTGCCTGATCCTCGAGTTTCCTCATAAGAAACAAAAACAGCGTTAAAGCCCTGGTTGGCAATGAAATACAGAAGGCTGTAGTACTGTTCAGAAAAATAATGTCTCCATCCTGAAATAAAGAAAACAGTGGGTCTCGGTCTTATTGTTCCAGAAGGAGTATACATATCAACCTTGAGGCGGACAGTTTCATCATTGCTGCCAAAATAGAAACTATTATCGCCTGGGTAGATGTTACCTTTGTTTACAATCTCATTGGGATAGGCAGGATTGTTGATTGAGATTTTATTTACAGTTTCACCTACCATTGCTCCATACCATTCTTGGGTGAGTTCAGGAATATTTGCAGGGTCATCGTAGACAGGGTGAGGTATGTCTAGCTCAATTTTAACAGCAGAAGGTCCAGGCGGCTGTCCAAACAGCGATTTAAAAATATTTAGATCAGCAAAACTAACGGAACCATTACCATCAAAATCTGCATCCTGGTCTGCTGTCCCAAATTTAGATTTGAACAGGTTAAGGTCAGCAAAACTTACGGTGCCATTATCATCCAGGTCGGCATCACAAAGATTACCAAAGCCATCGCCGTTAGTATCACGCTGATCTGGGTTGGGTATTTCTATGCAATTATCTTGTCCGTCATTAATTCCATCAGCATCGATGTCTTCGGCGAAGCTAATTACAGGTAATAAAAATGATATTAGCAAGGCTGCCGAAACAACTAATTTTACTGTTACTGAATGATTAATGATCTTAAGGTAGTGTTTGAGATATAAGTCAGCCATATTCGGAAAATATTTGTTGTTAATGTATAAAGGTATAAAGGTATAAAGGTGTAAAAGCTTAATTATTAAATTGTTTCCAAAGCAAGCAGTACAAACTTATTTTCTTTATTTAAATCGAATGCTTGATACTTTGTTCTTTAATTGATTGGATCACTTTGTCAGTTTTAAGACCAAATAGCCCTCATTACCGTGCCCAATAGACAGCTTAACTTTGCCGTTAGTTACATGAATATTACCTGAATTACCAAAAATATCTGTTACCTCTGAAGGGGTGATACCATCGAAACTAATCGTGATAGTTTCATCATTATCACTGTGATTAGAAATGATTACATAGGAATCTCCCTTATGATCCCTTGTTCCCAGGTTTACATATTCACTCCCTTCAAAATGTGCTTTCCAGTACGTCCAGTGCGGTTCCCGAATCATTGGGGCAAGAGAATCCAGTTCATCAAAAACCCTAGCAATTTCTGAGCTCCAGACTTGTTGCTGGAAAGGGACTGGGTTATTAATCGGATCATTACCATTACCTTCTCCATCACGCCAAACGGCAACAGCTTTACCGCCCTGGATAATACCAAACCATAATGACGGAATAAATTTGTCGCCTAAATAGACTTGAAGCTGAATAATTGGCGCAGGAAAAGGATGATTATGTGTTACATCCATTATGCTGAGCGTTGCTTTTGGTGCTCCAACATCTGGATTGCCGACACCACCCATTCCTACATATGAACCAGTGATATCCATTAATCCGTTCCCATATAGTCTGGACATTCCAAATTGGCCATTTAGATAGAAAATAGGTCTGGCACGTTTACCATTACCATCTTGGTCATATTGATCAATGAAATTTGCCCACTCTTGTTTGAATGAATACTCCTGAAGTTTTTCATTTTCATTATCTAGATAATGAAACAGTCGGGAATAAGGTTTACCTTGGGCTTTGATAAAATTATTTATTTCAATAAAACGTTGCTTTTCTCCAGTCACGATGGAACTATATTCACCTTGAGTACCATCGGGTAAGGTGTTACTTTCAGCTCCCATGCCAACAAAAAACTCTAGGCCTGCTGAAAATGCCTCAATGACCTGGTTTACATCGTACATGCTAATTACACCATTGAAACCGTGCGTTCTATAGGCATTTAGTTGGGTTCTAAAGTGATTAATGGGTGTCGACTTGCCGCGAGAAATTAATTTAGGGATGATAGGCGTCCAGATACCTTCTTTATTGACGCTAAAATTTCCAAGTTTATCAACTCGAATATAGTCGCTGTTAAATGTTTTTTTCTCAGTAACGACAGGCTCTCTGGGTGTGATTTCCTCAAGGATTTCTATAACCTTGAAGTCATCAAGAAAGACACGGGATGAGCGATCTAGGTTTGAGCCAGTTACTTCAACTGGGCTTGGTTTATAAACATCAGTTCCGTGAATAACTCGTGCCACATGACTGTCTGTACTAAATGAATTTGTTGTTGTAAAAGCCCGCCATTTAACTATTCCATTCTCTAATGGAATAAATGGTAATAATACCTCTTCCCAGGTGTTCTCTTTGGAAGCATTCCAATATAGTTCATTGCGTCCGGCAATACTGCGAGGGGTAATGCCAATTACAAGGTTTTGACCATGCGGAAAATGACTTACTTTCATATAGCCACTAAGTAAATATTTTTTGCCTTTTTCCACATAAAACCCTGAAGAAGTTAATGCATGACTCCAATGGTGGGTAACAATTTCCACACAGCCTGATCCATCATTTTGGTGGGAGTCATCGGCAATATATGCATGCTTAACAGCATTTTCATATCCAGACAAGGAATTAAAAACTGGATTTGTCTCCGCAAGTAAATTGGGTAGGCCGTTATCAATAATTCTTTCGCTGATTGCAGCAGGCCCAGGGGGAAATCCAAATAATGAGGTAAAAATATTAAGATCTGCAAAGCTAACTGATCCATTGCCATCAAAATCTGCGTCCTGGTCTGCCGTCCCAAATTTAGATTTGAACAGGTTAAGGTCAGCAAAGCTGACGGTGCCGTTATTATCCAAGTCAGCATCACAAAGATTACCAAAGCCATCGCCATTAGTGTCACGCTGATCTGGGTTGGGTATTTCGATACAATTGTCTTGCCTGTCATCAATTCCATCATCGTCATTGTCAATTGCAAAAACTGTTGATTGAACAAAAATAAGGACGACAAGTATAAAAGTACGGGTTATCATTTCTGCTGTTCTCCGGGTTTTCATTGGATAAATTCTGTAACCAATATTTACATACTGGTTTCCAGGCTAGTGCTGCGGCAATTTAGGATCGATGGACCACTAGTATTTTTGTTTGAATTTTAACCTCATCATCAACAAGTAAGGCCAGTTTTTATCGCCTAAAAACATCTTTACTATTAAATAGTTGCAGTAATAATTAGTCCATGGTTGTTGCGCTTAAAAAACAACTTTGATACTGTTGACGATGACTGTTCCACTAAGTCTCTGCACAAAAATGCCATTGTGCCCCTTGTGTAACTGAGCAGAATAAGGGCCCACGTTACCGTTGGCAGCCACCTGTCCCTGGGATTTTCCATTAATAAACACCTCAGCCTGACCACCGCCACTGAGATTGACAGTAAAGGAATAGTTGCCGGACTGGGCAGTATTCAGTGTATAGGAAACCCATTTAACCTCGTCACTGTCGAGCCTGTTGGAGTCATACCAGGATGGATTGGTGAGATTAAAATTGTCGCCGTTGATTACCCCGGGAATGGAGTTACCATGGGTCACGGGACTTTTTGCCGTCGAACCGATTGCATCGATTGCCAGCAACTTCGGAGTATTCAGGTCAAAAATGTTATCGGTAAATCCCCACTGATAATCGTGAGTAGACACATAATAAAACAGCATGTCCCCACCGTAATTATCCCAATAACGTTGATGTTGCATGACAAGATTTTTCATTCGCGGGTCGTTCACGGAAGCTTGTTTTATATTTTCGCTGGCCCCGGTATTATCCAGGCCGGGACCACCCTCATAGGCAATCCGTCTGATACCGTAGGCGGCAGCGAGATCCGCATCAACCTCAATACCCACTTCGTCTGCCCCGCCACTGATCCAGTTATCGGGGTTGAATGTCTGACTGGTCCAGATGTTGTCCAGAGTCAAGCTGTTACTTTCAAGATCAGGACTGTAATAGGCCGAACCACCACCGCCATAAATATAATAATTAACCGGTTGGGGATAGTTATCCTGGATAAATTCCAGTGCCTGAAGTCCGACTTCCGGATTACTCAATTGCCATTCCAGTACTGGACGAATACGCGACATCATTTGCGTATTTCCGAATTCCTGGCGAAAAATAGTGCTAATTTGTACCGTTCGTTTTCCTACCCTGCGCCATGCCAAAAAATAGGTATTGGTTTCGCCATCATAGTTTAAGGCTGGCAAGGTAAGGTCATTCTGGGCAAGGTCGAAATTGTCCTGGGTTTGCTGAAATGATCCAGCTGAATTCCACAACTCATTGCTATACTCGACATAACATTTCAAACCAGCATCCAGGGCCGGGAAACCATTGCCGCCGTGATGAATCAGACGAGCAAGCTGACGGACGTAATCATCGGATGCGCTGCCCGGGATATTGATATACATATCAGTCCTGGTTTCATTGGCGAGCATGATGGCATATTCCCAACTGGCTCCCTTACCTTCCCAGCCATATCCTTCGGCATCCCCGTTCTGCTGTTGGGAAGCATCATCTGGCAGCGTTCGCTCACTCCATTCAACCTGTTTGTTACTGTTTGTGGCGGCCCAGTCCATATACCGCACTGCTGAAAATTTTGAAATAAGATTTTTGATTTCATGGGTAAAAATTTCTGATGTCGCATATGACGTGTCCGACCCGGGAACAAGCGGACGCATTAGCTTGACATGACTGACTGGCGCGGAAAAGGTTAGCTCGAGACCATCATCGTTGGTTGAAAGATAAACCAGATCGGCAGTCGTCGTATTGCTGGCAGTATCATAACTTTTGTTTTCAATACGGGCATCGCCAAAGCCAGTGGTAATATCAGCATTGCCGGTAAACTCAAGCCGGTAGGTTCCGTTCATCCGGTCAATACCATGCCAGACAATCACGCTTGAGTTTCCAGCAACCGGCCAGCCATGATTATCGGTTGGACCGCTGAATCCTCGACTGGATTTCATGACGTCAGCAAATGTTCGGTCTTCCCAGAAATCCAGCACCGGCCCCAGATTAATGCCCAGTGTCAATTTTCCCGATTGGCTGCCAGCATTGCCAGCTGGTCCAGGCGGTTTTCCAAACAGTGATTTAAAAATATTAAGATCAGCAAAACTAACTGAACCATTGCCATCAAAATCTGCATCCTGATCAGCCGTACCAAATTTAGATTTGAACAGGTTAAGGTCAGCAAAACTTACGGTGCCATTATCATCCAGATCGGCGTCACATGCATTGCCAAAACCATCACCATTAGTATCTTTCTGGTCGGGGTTTGATATCTCAATACAGTTGTCTTGTCTATCATTAATTCCATCCAAATCTGTATCTTTGGCGAAACAAATTACTGGCAATAGTAAAAAAAACGATAGTACTGAAGCTATTAAAAAACCAGATTTCTTTATCGATAGATACAGGAAACTGATTAGAATGTGGTTCTGGGTTGAGTCAGTCATGGTGGAAGTTTAAAAATTTGTATGACAGTAGTATTACGATCAAAGCTGCTTGAACAGGCTCAAGGCCTTGAGCAAACAGTGGGTGAAAAATTTTAAGGTCTACAGAAAACTGATTTAACTGCTCCCATCAAAATCAGTATCAACGAAAACATGTAAGGATTTTGTTGCCCTGGGAAATGAGTTTGATGACATGGAATTCATTATTTTTTCTCCAGTTCATATTAAGGGAAACTCGACTTGAAAAATCTATTTCGAAGCGAACTATACAAACCAGTCAGCGCAAGAGCTGCGTTAGCGGTAATCATGATTAGATGCTGTAAATACAGTTGTATCATCTCGCATCAAAACGACAAGTTGATGACAATTATTACTGATGTAAAAAGTGCCATTAGATTTTCTTGATGACTGACTTCCTTTTCAGTCATTAGTTAGCTCAAGGGTTTGGTTATGGTTTGGTTATGCGCGTTTCTTTTTCAAAACACCTAAACCAGCAAAGCCACTAAGAAGCAACCATACGGCACCAGGAAGTGGTACTACATTTGCGTTTACTTGTACTTGTGCACTGCTATAGTTAATAGAACTAACATTTTGGAAGGGATCACCACCCGCTAAAGGTGCGCCTAAATCAAAACTGAAGTTTCCTTCCTTATTGGCTTTAAAAGTAACGGTTGCTGCTATTCCGGAACCTGTGATTTCATTAAAATTACCAAATCCCAAATTGAAGGCATTGGAATCAACAGCATCCGGTTTTACACGAAAAGCAGGGTCATCAGGAAGGTCTGCAGCAAATTCTACAGACATGAAATCAAAAGCATTATCGTCAAATTTGACTGAAAAGGCTCCTCCCACTGTTTTTTCTCCAACCAAATCATACAGGATATCAAGGCTTAATTGGTCGCCAACCTGTACCTCGGTAGAATCAGGATCGAATGATAAGGTAATGGCTTTCGCATTGATGGCAGTAACCAGAAGCAATGATGTTGTAATTATCTTCGCAGACTGTTTCATTTTCGTAATACTCCATAAAAGTGTGAAAAAACGAGAGCATTTAATATAAAAATTTGATTGCGCTCGCAGTAAATACCCAGAAGCATTCTGGGGAAAACATGGAAAAATAATACCAAGGATGGAAACTAATTGCACAGGAGCAAAAATAGGTTCTGATATGCAAGTCTTCTTTGTCTCTGTATTCAATGGTTTTTCCTGCTTGTCGGTAAGCATGTTTTTATCCAATAATTGTTTCGTTTGACTAATTTATACCATTTTTGTTCTTAAAAATAACTTAATAGAAAATAAGTATTGTCAAGTACTTACATAGTAATATAATTGAGACATTGTATTTAGAATAGAAAAGCTATCGCTGACAGCTAATTATATTTGCTGTAAGAAATAACTTGCTCTAAGAAGATGCTAAAAAAACCGACAAAATAAATATCAATTTAGCTAACATTAAATCTGAGCGGCAATAAACTTATATTTAGTATGGGAAATTAACTTTGGATTTTCTCATTTCGGATAAAATGATGTTAACAAATCAGGAAGTGTCCCTTGGGAATAGTTAAATTTGAAGTGAGGTGTTTGTAGGATTATTTTGACAAGTAACTGTTTATTTTTAATTTCGCGAATTCAACTCCGAAGTGCAATTTTAGTATTCATAT
>JALXCS010000366.1 GCA_026990815.1 Methylomonas sp.
GTGTTATTAGTATTAGTATTGGCAATAACAATCATTTGCACTCGATTTTCTTACAACCCTCCTTTATTACTCATGATAAATCAGAAACATGGGAACATTAATTTTTAAAACCGAAAAAAATCCCCCACACACGAAAAGCTTCTAGTACTCCCCCCTTAAAGTTACAATTCCCCAAATCGAACAGAGATTTTTTTTAATTACGCAAGAAATTAAGTACCCTGGAAAAATAAATTTTCAGATATGCACCAAAATGGACATGTATAATAATAATTGCACCTTTATGGCAACCCTAACATATCTGAAACACGCTAGTCAATAGGCTTCTGGAAAAGGCTAATTGCACTATATCCAATTAAAATTTCAAGAGAATAATCTTTTGTTAATCAGTATAAAGAGCAGACAAGGAACCAGAATGACCCCACTCGAAAGAAAAAAACTACGCAACCAGGCACATCAATTAAAGCCCGTGGTATTAATTGGCCAATCCGGACTGACTGAGGCAGTTGTTAGAGAAATAAAACTGGCTTTGGAAAATCATGAATTAATCAAAATTAAAATCCGATCAAGTGATCGCCAAGTCAGAAAAAAAATCAGTACTGAAATATGCTCGACAACTGATGCCGAATTGATTCAAACCATTGGTCAGATCGCTATTATTTATCGAAAAAATATGAGTATATCCAATAAGGATTGACAACATAAGCCGCCAGATGAAAAACTGGATACCCTACCGGTTCAGTTTATGGATGGTATATTCAATCTTATTTTGGTTTATATGTATTTCACAGAGATGATTTCATATTCGATTTCACCACCAGGAGTTTTCACAATGATGACATCTTCTTCCATTTTGCCAATCAAGGCTCTGGCAATAGGCGACCCGATTGAAATACGGCTTTCCTTGATATCAGCCTCATCTTCACCTACCAATTGATAACAAACCACTTCCTCAGTTTCCAGGTTTTCAATTTCCACTGTTGCGCCAAAAACCACCTTGCCATTGCCATCAATTTTAGTGACATCGATAATTTCTGCATTTGATAGTTTGCCTTCAATATCTGCAATCCGTCCCTCGGTAAAACTCTGCTGTTCACGAGCTGCATGATATTCGGCATTTTCTTTCAGATCACCATGTTCTCTTGCTTCGGCAATGGCCTTAATGATTCGGGGTCTAACGATTGATTTTAATTCATCTAATTCCTGACGAAGTTTTTCTGCGCCAGTAACGGTTAAAGGTACTTTATTCATTCACTTCTCCAAAAATTTGAAAATTGTATGTTGCTCAGTAAATAAACCATTTGCTCCAAGAAAAAATTTGTAAGAAGGGCTTTAACCGAAAAGTTTGCTAATATCGCGGCTGAAGCCACTCCTACGTAACAAGTAATCGGAATCAAACGATTTTTGAATTTACGCCATGAAAACTAGGAAAAAGTAGCATGCAAATCCTGTAAACAATTAACCTCGGCAACTTTTAACTCGCCCAAAGCCTGACATGCTGCTCTGGCGCCAGCAAGTGTCGTATAATAAGTAATACGATGCTGCAAAGCCTCTCGCCGCATGGTAAAAGAATCCGCAATGGCCTTTTCACCTTCAGTGGTATTAATAATGAGCTGAATTTGACCGTTTTTTATCATATCAACCGTGTTTGGCCGACCTTCTTTCACCTTAAAAACCATATCACATGAAATACCAAGCTCCTTGATTATTTTTGCTGTCCCCTTTGTTGCCACAATTTGATAGCTTTTATCAACTAGCATTTTAGCTAATTCCGGTAATTTCGACTTATCGGCATCTTTCACGCTAATCAACACCTTACCGCTGAGATCAAAATTGATTCCCGCAGCCTGCTGTGATTTTGCGAAGGCCTCGGAAAAAGTTTTACCAACTCCCATCACCTCACCAGTTGATTTCATTTCCGGCCCTAATAGGGAATCAACACCCGGGAATTTGATAAATGGAAAAACCGCTTCTTTCACTGAATAATATTCAGGAATTCGCTCTTCGGTAACTCCTTGTTCGGCAAGTGTCTTTCCAGCCATACACAGAGCAGCAATTTTTGCCAATGGATAACCTGTGGCTTTGGAAACAAACGGTGCCGTTCGGGAAGCACGAGGATTCACTTCAAGCACATAGATTTCGCTGCCTTGAATTGCAAACTGGGTATTCATTAGTCCAACCACACCCAACGCCTCAGCCATTTTTCTGACTTGTTCCCGCAATTGGAACTGAATATCGGGCGCCAAATCATAAGGGGGAATCGAGCAAGCAGAATCACCTGAATGGACACCCGCTTGTTCGATATGTTCCATCAAACCACCAATTAAAATTTGTTCTCCATCATAAATAGCATCAACATCCATTTCCACAGCATCATCCAAAAACCGGTCCAGCAACACGGGGGAATCATTGGAAACACTCACTGCTTCCTTCATATAACGCTGCAAGTCAGCCTCATTAAAGACGATTTCCATAGCACGCCCACCTAATACATAGGAAGGCCTCACCACCAGCGGATAACCTAACTCTTTGGCTGAATTGATAGCTTGTTCGGTTGATCGCGCAGTGGCGTTTGGAGGCTGTTTAAGCCCCAATCTTTCCAGCAATTTCTGGAACCTTTCCCGATCTTCTGCCAGATCAATCGAATCCGGTGAGGTACCAATAATTGGCGCACCAGCCGCTTCCAACGCACGCGCCAATTTTAATGGAGTTTGACCGCCATACTGGACAATTACGCCTTTGGGTTTTTCAATGGCGATGATTTCCAGAACATCTTCCAATGTTAAAGGTTCAAAATATAGCCGGTCAGAAGTATCAAAGTCAGTAGAAACCGTTTCTGGGTTACAGTTAATCATAATGGTTTCATAACCATCTTCGCGCAATGCAAGAGCGGCATGAACACAACAATAATCAAATTCGATTCCCTGCCCAATTCGGTTTGGCCCACCGCCTAAAATAATGATTTTTTCTTTGTCAGAAACCCGGGCTTCGCATTCTTCTTCATAAGTCGAATACAAATAGGCAGTATCTGATGAAAATTCTGCAGCACATGAATCTATACGTTTATAAACGGGTTTGATATCCAGTTTATGCCTTTTATTTCTGACATCAGATTCGGTTGAGTCCAGTAATTCTGCAATTCTAACATCTGAAAAGCCTTTTCTTTTTAATTGAAATAACCCCTGTTCATCAAGTGTGGCCAGGGTTTTGTTGCTCAAGGATTTTTCAGTCAACACCAGGTCTTCGATCTGGGCTAAAAACCAGGGATCAATTTTGCTGGCGTCAAAAATTTCCTGGAAACTCAATCCCTGTCGAAAACCATCTGCAACGTACCATAAGCGATCCGGCCCTGGGTGACGCAATTCACAAAGAATTTTTTCTTCCGCATCCTTTTGATCAGGATCAATGATTTCATACAAACCTGAAACCCCAATTTCAAGACCGCGTAATGCTTTTTGTAAGGACTCCTGAAAAGTCCGGCCAATAGCCATGACTTCACCCACTGATTTCATTTGGGTGGTCAGGCGGTCATCAGCTTTGGGGAATTTTTCAAAAGTGAAACGAGGAACCTTGGTGACGACATAATCAATCGTTGGTTCAAATGAAGCTGGTGTTGCACCGCCGGTAATTTCATTTTTCAGTTCATCCAGGGTATAACCCACAGCCAGCTTAGCAGCAACTTTAGCAATCGGAAAACCGGTCGCTTTAGAAGCCAGTGCTGAAGAGCGTGAGACCCTTGGATTCATTTCAATAACGACCAAACGACCATCTTCAGGATTAATAGCTACCTGAACATTTGACCCGCCGGTATCGACCCCAATTTCTCGCAGTACCGCCAGAGAGAGATTGCTGGGGATTTGATATTCTTTATCGGTCAGGGTTTGAGCGGGCGCGACGGTGATAGAATCGCCAGTATGCACACCCATCGGATCAAAATTTTCAATCGAACAAATAATGATGCAATTATCTTTGGAATCCCGCACCACTTCCATTTCGTATTCTTTCCAACCGAGTACTGATTCTTCAATTAACAGCTCATTGGTTGGCGATAAATCCAGGCCGCGCTCACAAATTTCAATAAATTCTTCCTTATTGTAGGCAATGCCACCACCACTTCCGCCCATAGTGAATGAAGGACGAATAATGGTTGGATAACCTACTTGTTTTTGTGCCTCCAAAGCTTCTTCCATGGAATGCGCAGTGGTCGATTTAGGCACTTCAAAACCGATTCTGGCCATCGCTTGATTGAATAATTTACGATCTTCAGCCATGTTGATGGCTTCCTTGGTCGCGCCAATCATTTCGACATTGTATTTTTCAAGCACACCGTGGGCATCCAGATCCAATGCGCAATTCAGCGCGGTTTGCCCTCCCATCGTCGGCAAGATCGCATCCGGACGTTCTTTTTCAATGATCTTCTCTACCACTTGCCAGTCAATCGGTTCAATATAAATGGCATCAGCCATATCCGGATCAGTCATAATGGTCGCAGGATTGGAATTAACCAAAATCACCCTGAAACCTTCTTCTCTCAGCGCCTTACAAGCCTGGGTCCCAGAATAATCAAATTCGCAAGCCTGACCGATGACAATCGGCCCGGCGCCTAATAATAAAATCGACTTAATATCCGTTCTTTTTGGCATTTTATGGTGTGGTAATACTTAATTAATGAAAGAGATCAAATCAAGAAATGATTAGTTCATCATCGCGACGAACTGATCGAACAAATGTTCCACATCATGTGGACCGGGGCTGGCTTCCGGGTGCCCCTGGAAACCCATTGCCAAACAATCGGTACGGGTTATTCCCTGTAAACTGCCATCAAATAATGAATGATAGGTCGCTTTTAAATTGGCAGGCAAAGTTTTTTCATCGACAGTAAAACCATGATTTTGACTGCTAATCATGACTTTGCCGGTCGCTTTTTCCTGAACCGGATGATTCGCGCCATGATGTCCAAATTTCATTTTCATGGTTTTGGCGCCGCTTGCCAACGCCAATAACTGGTATCCCAAACAGATCCCGAAAACCGGAATTTTTTGATCCAGGATGGCGCGAATAGCCTCGATTGCATAATCACAAGGCTCTGGATCGCCCGGCCCATTGGAAAGAAAAACGCCATCGGGCTTCATTTCCAACACTTTATCGGCCGGCGTTTTTGCAGGCACCACAGTCACCTGACAGCCCCGGTCAACCAATAATCTGAGAATATTTCTTTTGACGCCAAAATCGTAAGCCACTACGTGATTTTTAAGATTTCCGCCTTCCTTGAAGCCTTCTTCCAGCTTCCAGATTCCTTCGTTCCATTGATAAATATTCTCGGTGGTTACTTCCTTAGCCAGATCCATTCCTTTCAGTCCAGCGAAACCTGCAATCATCGCATCAGCCTGTGCGGAATCAATACTGTCTCCAGCTAAAATACAGCCTCGCTGAGCGCCCTTGTTCCGCAAAATTCGGGTTAATTTGCGAGTGTCAATATCGGCGATAGCAACTACTTTATTTTCCAGCAAATATTCGGGTAGACTTTTTTCACACCGCCAATTACTGGCCAGCAAAGGTAAATCACGAATGACCAGACCACTGGCAAAAACGCGACCTGATTCATTGTCTTCGGTATTGGTTCCGACATTGCCAATATGCGGATAAGTCAATGTTACGATTTGCCTGGCATAGGAAGGATCACTGAGAATCTCCTGATAGCCGGTTAAGGAAGTATTAAAAACCACCTCGCCAACTGCACTTCCATCATACCCAATAGATTGACCGTGAAATACGGTCCCGTCTTCCAAAACCAGCATTGCAGGTTTTTTCAAAATCAGCCACCTCAAATATGCAAAACGGGAGGAACCCTTATTAGATTCTTCCCGCCAAAAAATTAATAACAGCTAATTTTACGAAATTATCATGACAGGGTCATTATTATTTTTTCAGCTCTTATCAAGCTATTTTATTTGTTAGTCGGTTTAAAGTTGACTTTTAAAACAACAAATGTGAACTAAACTAATGACTAAGGGCATAAACTGTAAACAGTTTCTCATCAATAAACCAAGCGTGATTTATTCACATTTTATTCGTGAATAGCTCACCGAAAAAAACTTAGATATTAGGCACAATGGACCCAACTTCAAAAAACCACCAAGAGGCAGGAATCATGGAAACTAATATCAACACAAAAGACCCACTTTCAACATTAACCCATGAATTTAACGATCAGGATTTTTACGGATTGCAGTATATTCTTGAAGATTTGTTTAATGTCAAAAAACCCGTTGTTGAGCAGCAAACAGAAATTGACTGGTGCGGACTATCTGATTTGATTATTTGAAAAACCCATTGTTAACATTTTTTCATTTATTCTTTGATAAAAAATGATGGTCTTTCAACTCAGACAAAAAAGGGCTTTCCAGCCTTTAATTTGCATCCTTCATTCTTGAAAATATTTCGCTTTTTGATGAAAAGGTATTATGAATATAGGGTTTTAATCCTCAACTAAAGCATTATTACCTTGAACAACAGCATCTGCCCACAAATAACTGTCACTCCAAAGATAGCTATCTGACCACAAGTAACTATCTGCCCAAAGGTAGCTGTCAGACCACAAATAACTATCGCTCCAAAGATAACTGTCACTTTGTAAATAACCGTCACTCCACAAATAGCTGTCGCTCCATAAATAGCTGTCGCTCCACAGATAACTATCGCTCCATAAGTAAGATAATGACCATTCTTCGCCACCCCACAGTACTGAGGTTTTATCAAAACCAATCATCCCTGATACTTCATCACGATAAACACGGGGAGAAGTTGCATTTTCTGCAAAACCCGTTTCATCAAGAGCCGCTTTGATATTCAAAACACCCGCGCCGGTTGAAAAAACATCAGCAACTTTAGGTTTGGTCGCTGAACGCATTAAACGAGCTTTGATGGTATCTGGTGTTAATGTGGGATCTTTTTCCAGCATCAGAGCCACTGTTCCTGAAACCACTGCTGTTGACATGCTGGTTCCAGAAAGCTGAAAATATTCTTTTTCAATTTCTCTGCTTTTTTTATATTTTTTATCTAGATATGATTTGTTTGCTTTTATAGCTATTATACGATTACCGGGCGCAACCAGATCAGGTTTAACAAAATGATCACCCTTAGTAGGCCCCATCGATGAATAGCTGGAGATCATGTCATTGCTTGGATCTTTATCGCCCCAACTTGTTACGGATCCCACTGTGATAACTTTAGATGAATTTCCGGGACTGGTAATTGTGCCATTTCCTAACTCACCACTGTTCCCTGCCGAGCACACCACGACAATACCTGCATCCCACAGTGCCTCAGCGGCTTGTACTAATGGATCATCGCTTGCTGATTCGTAAACAGGGTGACCCAATGATAAATTAACCACACGAATATCATAAATAGCTTTATTTTCTAGCACCCACTCCAAAGCTTCAATCACATCGGAGGTTAAACCTGCGCCGTTATCATCGAGTACTCTTAAAGATAAAATATCTGCTCCTGGTGCTACTCCTCGGTAAAAACCTTTTGATTTTTTACCACTGCCCGCAATAATGCCAGCCACGTGATTCCCATGACCATATACATCTTTAGTTTTACTATCAGATACAAAAGACTCTTCTAACAATGGCTTAAGATCACTGTGCTTTTCAAAACCCGAGTCCAGAACTGCAACAGAAACACCACTGCCCGTGTAAGGCAAATCAAACAATTCCGGATAACTGAATCCAACCGATGATGGCAAACTTTTTATTTTTTCCTTATCATTATCAGAGCTAGATTCGTGTAACTTCACAATCGGCTGATCAATAGAAATCATTGCCACATCAGGATCCATTGACAAATTATTAATTTCCCCTGCGGGTAAAGTAATCGCCTGACCTTTAATTGTCTTTAGTTTACGACGAATTTTGCCATGCTTTTTGTCGATTTTGTCTTGGTGTTTTATTTTAAGATCATGTTTATAAGTCACAATTAAATTAACCATTTCGGTAGGCACTTTTTTTGCCGCTTTTTTCGCTTTCTTACTCAAGCCGCCCGCCAATGCCACCGAACTTGATAATAGCATTGTAGTGACGACACCTCCGAAAATTGCAGAAATTGCTGTTTTTTTCATTTTTTTGTCTCACTTAAAAAAGTTAAATGTTTTCGAAGTCAACCTGCTTTACTTCGATGTTGCTTGTAGTAGTGCAACTGCTATGCCATTCATGCCAGATTTGCTTAACCTTTGTTAAAAATTTCAAATTTTCACCTTTTTAATTAATGACTTAACCGTGTTTTTCAAAATTATTTAATTAACCCTGGTGTTTTTGTATCAAGTCCTAAAAGAAGCAAACCTGGAATACCACCACTTTTCCAGCGGATTTGATGATAATTTCGGCGGATAAACCGAAAAAGCGGCGCCTTTTATCCGTTGTAAAATTTAGGAAAAAGATTGTTGAAAAAACTGACTTTGGAAAAAGAAGAGGGCTTCCCTGCCCAAATGATCATCCTTTTATGCCTATTTCAGGCGAGGTATTTCGGTGATAAACTTTTTAAGATTTCTGCGACTTAATCATCAACCATGGCGAAATCAGACCACAAATAACTGTCGTTCCAGAGATAGCTATCGCTCCATAAGTAGCTGTCCGACCATAAGTAGCTGTCGCTCCATAAATAACTATCACTCCAAAGATAGCTATCAGACCATAAGTAACTGTCGCTCCATAAATAACTATCGCTCCACAAATAGCTATCAGACCATAAGTAGGACAATGCCCATTCTTGACCGCCCCATAATACCGAGGTTTTATCAAAACCTAACATGCCAGAGGCGACATCTTGATAAGCCCGTGGTGATGGCGCATTTTTTACTGTACCGGTTTCATTTAAAGCCGCACTAATATCCAATACCCCGGCGCCTGTTGAAAACACATCGGCAACCACTGGTTTTTTTGCCGAACGCATTAAGCGGGCTTTAATGGTATCAGGGTTTAAAGTCGGCTCTTTCTCCAGCATCAAGGCAACTGTTCCAGAAACTACTGCCGCCGACATGCTGGTACCGGACATTTGAAAATATTCCGCCCTTTTAGCTCTAGGAACTTTGATCAAACGCTCTGGAAAGAAGGTTTCCAAATGAGAACCTGCTGATCTAGTCGAAATCACCCTATTGCCTGGGGCCACTAAATCAGGTTTAACAAAATGGTCTCCCTTGGTTGGCCCTTTCGATGAATAGGTTGAAATAATATCGTTAGATGGATCGGTATCCCCCCAATGCGTGACTGAACCAACAGTAATGACCTGTGGTGAATTCCCTGGGCTACTGATGGTGCCATAGCCAAAGGCACCTGAATTTCCAGCTGAACATACCACGGTAACGCCTGCATTCCAAACCGCTTCTATCGCTTGAACTAATGGATCATCTGCCGCAGGTTGATACACTGGATGGCCCAAGGAAAGATTAGCAACCTTAATATTATATTGATCTTTATTAATTAAAACCCAATCTAACGCTTCAATCACATCTGAGGCTTTACCTAAGCCATAATCATTCAGTGCTTTCAACGAAATCAAGCTGGAACCAGGTGCAATCCCTGTATAGTAGCCTTTTGAGCCCTGTCCACCGATGATGCCGGCAATATGATTGCCATGACCATAAACATCATCTGCACTGTCAATCACCGTGCCGGTAAAATCAATTGCCAGATCCGTATGGAATCTGGAACCTGAATCGATTACTGCCACCCCAACGCCTGTGCCTGTATAAGGCATCGTAGCCAATTCTGGATACATAAAACCGGGTCCTGTCGGTAAACTGGTTGTCGAAGTATCGCTCCCTGGTTTAGCTAATTGCGTCATTGGCTCATCAAAAGTAATGCGATCAACATTAGGATTATTCAATAACCCTTTAATAGCTTTTTCTGGTATGGAAATGGCATGGGCTTTAATTGCCTTGAAAGCATGCTTGACACTACCATTTCTGATTTTGACTTCATCTTCATCTTTAGCGCCCGGTTTGACATAGTAGGTAACGATTAAGTCGACTATATTGTCAGTACCATTATTGGCCTTTTCTGTTGCTCTTGGCCCAATTTCCCCGGCATAAGCAACGGAGTTGGAAAGCACAATTGATGCGATAACACAGCGTATGGCAGCAGATATTGTGGATTTTTTCATTTGTTATCACCGTAGTATGAAAAAGTTAAATATTGTCGGAAAAACTGTTTCCCCCGGTCTTGCCTACCAGGGTGCAATGGCTGTGCCAATTTAGGAAAGGGCTGTATCCAACCTTATAAGATGATAATTATTTTATTTATAATCAATAATCTATATAAATATCTAGACAGAATATCAATGGCTTTTGATATTTCTTTCCTGATTATTGGAAAATCAGAAACCAGGAATGCGCTACTTTTTCGGTGGAATCGCTGGTAATTTCGGCGGATAAACCTAAAAAGTGGCGCCTATTAACCTACGCGAATTCAACTCCGAAGTGCAATTTTAGTATTCATACAACCTTACGCTGAGCATTTCCAAAAAAAACTTCATGAGGGGTTTTAAAATTCAGCGTTTTTCGTGGACGATGATTAAGTCTGTTCA
>JALXCS010000367.1 GCA_026990815.1 Methylomonas sp.
GGTCAGCTGACGATATTTCTTCATAAGTTTCCTCATTCTTTGGTCGGATTGAAAAAGCTTGAACTATACATCAGCTGGCCCTTCCATTTCCATTAAAATGAATTGCACTTATGAGTTGAATCTAGGTTTTAAAACACAATAAAGTGCATGTCCCAGTTTGTATTGTATTGATAATGCGTCAACTTTGCATATAGGTGCATAAAATATGACTCTGACCCCTATTATTTTTTTGCCTCTATATGACCGCTACTTGTCAATAGGTAACCCATTAGTTGGATAACCGAAGCGTCATCCGACATAATCGGACAGAAGAATTTTGGTTATCGATGGCGTTTTCAAACGGAATAGCTATGGCTTTTTGATGACGATTTGTGGCGGAAGCTGCTATTTGTCTCTATCCTACGTTTACTCCGATTACTTCAATGGCTAACCCATAGGCACCAGATCAATACATCCGGTGCCTGAATAACCATGATGCAGAGCTTAATGTCACCAAACCAATAAGTGCTAGAGGCCAATATTGGTCCCATAATATTTTTGCAGGTAATCCTTCCAGAAAAACCCCACGAACAATAACCATGAAATATCGCATTGGATTGATTAAGGTAATCTCTTGAACCAGTGGTGGCATGTTGGCAATCGGAGTGGCGAAGCCTGACAGAATAATAGCCGGTACGATGAACAAAAATGCACCTAACAGGCCTTGTTGCTGAGTAACGGCAATGGAAGAAATCATCAATCCGACACCAATAATTGAAAATACATAGAGAACCACGCCTAAATATAAAGCTGCCAGATTACCCACTAGCGGAACATGAAACCAATATACGGCCATAAAGATAATAAAAGAAGCTTCAATTATCCCAATAATTAAACCTGGTACAGCCTTCCCAACTAAAATTTGAAAGGGTGACATAGGTGTTACCAGCAACTGATCAAATGTACCTTGTTCTCGTTCACGGGCAACCGAAAGACCAGTAACAAGAATGGTTACGACCAATGAAAGTATCCCAACAATACCGGGGACAATAAACCAACGGCTATGCAGGTTAGGATTAAACCAGGCACGGATTTGCAATCTAGCTGGAGGGAGTGGTAACTGATGTTGCTTGGTCCATTCTAGATTATATTGAGCCACAACATTTTGCATATAGTTCAGTGCAATTAAGGCTGTATTGGAATCACGACCGTCAATTAAAATCTGTAGTTTTGCAGTTTTATTATGGTTGAACAAATCACGGCTAAAATGTTGTCCAATATGCAAAACGGCCAATACTTTCTTCTCATCCAGGGAAGGTGCAATTTGTTCCTGATGAGAAAGGGTTAATACTTCGTTAAATGCGGGTGAGCCAGCGAAACGATCAATAAGTTCCCGTGAGGCAATACTTTGGTCTTCGTTATAAACGGCGATAGGTATTTGTTTGAGATCGAAACTAGCGCCATAACCAAATACAAATAATTCTACGATAGGTGGAACTATCAGCACAAATCGGCTTCTTTTGTCCTTAATCAAAGCCAAAAATTCTTTAATAATCAGAGCAATAATCATAGTTTACTCCAGCCTCTGCGGGGCTTTTTTTAATGCCATTCTGAAAAAGAATATCACCAATAACAATAACGCTGCTGCATTGGGCACAATAACCGCCCAAACATTCCCTGTTAGAAATACAGTCTGCAAAATGGCGACAAAATAGCGAGCTGAAACCAAAAAAGTGAACCCTTGAACTACTATAGGCATACTGTCAATATCAAAAATGAAACCAGATAAGATAAACGCAGGTAAAAAGGTAACAATGATAGCGATTTGACCGGCAACAAATTGGTTTTTTGAGATAATGGAAATAAGCAGTCCCATTCCTAATGCGACTAGTAAAAACAGTGTGCCACATAAGATTAATACCCAGATTGATCCACGCAGGGGAACATCAAACATAAATACTGCCATGGCAATGGATAACAGCATACCCCCCATACCAAGAACAAAATAAGGGATAAGTTTGCCTAACAATACTTCAATCATTGTAATTGGTGTCGCTATCATGGCTTCAAGAGTGCCACGTTCCCATTCTCGTGCCATTACCATAGCTGTCAGCAAGGCACCAATAAGAATCATAATGATGGCAATAAGCCCCGGAACCAGAAAGTTCTTGCTCAATATTGCGCTGTTGTACCAGATGCGATGTTCAATTTCGATGGGTTTAGATAATGAAATACCACGTACCATGGCCAAATGAGCAAGCCATTCGCTCCATGCGCCTTGGGTATATCCAGAAATTAATCGTGCGGTATTGGCATCGACACCATCGACAATAACCTGAATTGCAGGCGAATTTTGTTTGAACAGCTCACGGCTGAAATCTTCCCGTAAACGTATAATGGCATTGATTTTTCGATGTTGCATGGCGGTTTGTGCTGCAGTCATACTATTGTAATGATGCGGCTGAAAATATTCGGAATGTTCAAAAGCAGCGCTGAAGCTCTGGGTTTCAGGCGTGTTTTTGTCAATTACCCAGCCAATAGGGACATGTTTAGCATCCAGTGACACACCATACCCAAACAATAGTAGCAGGAGAACCGGCAATACAAAGGCAATCGCCAAACTGCTTGGATCTCGCCAAATTTGCAGGAATTCTTTAATGATAAGCCCTTTAAGGCGCATTCGATTGATGTTCATAACTGTTTTGATTCGACAAGTTGGATGAAAGCATCTTCCATGGTTGGGTCGGGCATTTGAGGTGAGGCGACCTGGTGTTTTATTTCAGATGGGGTTCCTGCTATTAAAATATCGCCTTGGACCATAATGACCAGGCGGTCACAATATTCGGCTTCTTCCATAAAATGCGTCGTGACCAGAACGGTAACACCGCTAGCGGCCAGTTGGTTGGTACGATTCCAAAATTGCCGGCGTGCTAAAGGGTCAACACCTGATGTGGGTTCATCAAGAAACAGGATTTCCGGTTCATGCATTAACGCGCAGGCCATTGCCAAACGCTGTTTAAAACCCAAGGGTAGATCGCCACTAGTAGAGTTTATTTCTGTCTCTAATTCAAATTGTTCCAGCGCCCAGCTAATACGTTTTTGTTGGTGTTGATTTTTAAGGCCATAAGCACTACTAAAAAATTTTAAATTTTCAATCACACTCAGATTGGCATAGAGAGAAAATTTTTGCGACATGTAACCGATTCTTGCTCGAGCCTTAGCAGCCGCTTTTCGAAGGTCAACGCCAACAACACTTAAAGATCCATTGCTAGCTGGGAGTAATCCGCAAAGCATGCGAAAGGTGGTAGTCTTTCCTGCGCCATTAGCGCCTAATAAACCAAATATTTCCCCTCGTTTGACAGTAAAATGAAGTTTTTTTACAGCCTGGAAATCCCCGAACCAACGATCCACACCATCAACGCGGATTACTTCTTCTTGATTTTCAGTAGTACCGGATTTAACAGCAACATGGATTTCAGGTGTTGCGTTCACAGGGTGTCGTTTTCTCAACAAAGCAATAAAACTATCTTCCAGTCGTGGCTCAGTTGGAGTGCTTTTAATTTTTGTAGCATCGTTATCTTTTAGGATATCAATAGCGGGGAGTTCAGGGTTGCTACTAATTACTCGAACATTTTCCCCTTGAATGACTGCATCAATAATGCCAGGTTGACCGCTAAGATGGTTTTGCAGATCGCGGTTGGAAAGTGCCGTGTGGCGGACCAGATAACAATGACCACGCATTTGATCACTGAAATTTTTTGGGCTGTCATGAGCCAGAATCTCGCCTTGATCAAACAATACCACTTCCGCACAACGTTCTGCTTCGTCAAGATAGGCAGTACTTAACACCACTGTCATGTCATTTTGTTTGACCTGGTGTTCAATGATACTCCATAATTCGCGCCTAGAGACCGGGTCGACACCCACGCTGGGTTCATCCAGTAATAATAAACGTGGTTGACTTAGTAGGGTACAGGCCAGCCCTAATTTTTGTTTCATTCCTCCCGATAGATGACCGGCTAGTCGCTCAGTAAAAGGGGAAAGGCCGGTCATCTGCATTAATTCTTCAAAGCGCTTCTGACGTTCAGCTTGGGAAACATTATGCAGGTCAGAATATAAATTAAGGTTTTCAGCGACACTCAGATCTTCATATAAACCAAATCTCTGTGGCATATAGCCAATTTGGGCATGAATAAATTCAGCTTGCTGCTCAGTATCAAAACCAAAAACCTGAATATCACCAGAGGCTGGCAATAACAATCCTGCAGCCAGTCGGAGTAATGTAGTTTTACCTGCGCCATCAGGTCCAACCAGTGCCATAACGGTTCCAGTAGTAACACTTAGAGAAATATTCTGCAGCGCATCGATGACACGTTGCTCGGTCGTAAATTGTTTACTGACTTGGTGAAACTCAAGTGCAGTATTGGCTGCGTTTGTCATGACTGTTCTGGACAGTCCGATTTTTCTTTAATAATTTTTTTGGAAAGGGTATCAATGCTGACCGTCACCGGCATACCCAAACGTAATTCATTATTGGCGTTGCAGGCAAATATTCGTATCTGATACACCAGGCTGGTACGTAGTTCTGGTGTTTCTACCGTTTTGGGGGTAAATTCAGCCGTTGGTGAGATAAACCCGACCCAGCCTTGATAAATTTTCCCCGGGTAGCTATCGGTACTGATGGTAGCGGGCATGCCATATTTTAATTGGCCCAAGCGTTTTTCTGGCACATAGACTCTGGCCCAGACCGGATCAATCAAAGCCATGGTGAAGACCGGTGTGCGATAATCCGCCATGTCGCCAGGTTCCATAATCCGATCCTGGATAATGCCTTCCGATGGCGCGTAAAGATGACCGTCTTCCCAGATTTTTTTAGCCAGTTTCAAGGCGCTTTCTTCGGCTTTTAATTCCGCTTTTGCACTGCTGATATCCTCAGTCCGAGGACCAATAACAGCAAGGCGATATATTTCTTTTAATGCCTGTAGCTTTTGGCGATCCGCTTCCAGTTTAAACCGCGCACGATCGACTGACTCAACAGAGGTCAAATGTCGTTTCACCAGTTTTTTAAGTCGATCATATTCTTTTTTATCAAAACGGACTTCAGCTTCAGCCGCCTTGACATCATCTTCAGCTTTTTTTATTTCTTCTGGACGTGAACCGTGGATTAGACGTTCGACTATCTGACGTTGCGCTTCAACTTTTGCTTGGGCGCTTTCAAGCGCATATTGAAATCGATCCAAATCCTGGATGGCTAATAACTGACCCTTTTTAACCTGGTCGCCTTCTTTGACATACATTTCAGCGATATGTTCTGGATCATGAAAGGTCAATTCAACCTGGCGAATGTCGATGTTTCCATATAATGTTAAAGTAGAATCATCCTGGTCAGAATCCGAGAAATAATGCCAGATACCAAAAATCAGGGCGGCGATGGCGATGGCAATCAAAATTATTTTAAGTGGTTTAGGCATCATCTTATTCCAATTTAATTTTTAAAGTACTAGAAGGATTAACCTTGAATAGCTAAGGAACGTGCACGGAATAAGTTTGGCAACTAACGCAGGATTTTTGTTTGTCTTCGGTGTTGTGGCAACAGGCGCATAGTAAGCTATGTAACTGTTGCCACAACACCGAAGACAGACAAAAAGGCAAGTTAGTTGTCGAAGTTATTTCGTGCACGTTCCTAAGGGTTATCATCAGCTTCAACATACGCCATGTGGTTTTATCTTACTACTTTCCTTTTGCATTTCATCAATAACTTGTCTTTGAGGGGGATTTTTTTGTAAATAGTCAATAGCTGCCAGTATGTCATTGAGCAATTTTTCAGCGAGATCCCGACTAAAGTTTTCTTTTATCACCATGCGTAATACCACAATATGATCAGCATGGAGAGGTAATGAATAAGCCGGTACAATCCAGCCATTTTTTCTAAGTTGATCTGAGATATGATAAGCCGTAAAGGTCTGATCGTTAATCAGTTTGACGACAACGGTAGGCAAAAAATTTGCATCGGTCAGGATTTCAAAATAACCTGAGTCAGACAGTTGTTTTTCAAGATATTGGGCATTATCCATCACCGCATTGATAATTTTACGATAACCAGATTTACCCAGCCGGATGAACATATAATACTGAGCCAGTAAGTTGGAACTGCCTTTAGAAAAATTAAGGCTGTAGTTGTGTATTGAGCCACCCAGGTAGTTAATTTCGAAAGGTAATTCAGGTGGTAAATCGGATTTGTCTTTAAAAATAACTGATCCCATTCCGGCATACACCAGCCCAAATTTATGATTGGAAACATTGATAGTGCGGACTTGTTCCAGCCGAAAATCCCAGAGGAAATCAGGCCGATAGAAAGGTAGTACAAAGCCACCGCTGGCCGCATCAACGTGAATGGGAATGTTGTTACCGGTTGCTTGTTTATGTTTAATTAAATACCGATTGATTTCCTGAATATCATCCACTTGGCCAGTAAATGTTGTGCCAACAACAACACCAACAGCAATGGTATTTTCATCCAGCAATGGCGCAATATCTTCAGCATTAATGGTGTATTTATCCTGCTGCAGTGGAATGACTCGCATTTCCACATCAAAATAACGGCTAAATTTTTCCCAACAGGTGTGGACATCTGCACCAAAAATAATATTTGGCCGACTGCTGTCAAGCCCTGCTGCTTGCCGTTTTTTACGCCAACTCCATTTATGCGCCAGTAATGCCAGCATGATTGCTTCTGATGATCCGATGGTCACGACACCGGTTGGTTCACAATCATCGGGTACATTAAAAAGCTCTGCTTCCATATGAATAATCCGTTCTTCGATGACCTTTAATTGCGGGTATTCATCTTCATCAACCAGATTTTTTGTCGCTCCCATTTTAATCAGCTCATCGGCTTCGGGTTCCATCCAGGTAGTAACAAAAGTGGCCATATTCAAGGCCGGATTGCCTTCTAAATTCATTTCATCTGCAACAATACGATAGGCGACTTCGGGTAATAGGGGATCTTCAGGGATTTTTTTCTTTTCAATGGGGTGAGTGTCCCATCGGCCTCCATAAATTGGGGAGATATAAGGGTTTTCTTGCCGTTTTGGCTTTCTGAATAAATTTTTTAAAGACTTGCTGATATTCATATTAGGTTCCACTCGGAGAATAATTTTCTTTGATTAATAGACTCATTAACAAGGCGATTGTCAAACTTGTAACGATGGCCGATAAAGCAAACTGAAAATCAACAATTGAGAAGTGCATGTTGGTTGACGGAATGGACGTGGTTTCATGCGTTTGCAAAAGTTTGCCAATGAGTGGTTGAAAAAGGGCGCTGCCTCCAATTAACCAGGTATTGGTAAATCCCAACGAGGTTCCTTCTGACTGTTGTGGGCCTATTCTGGCATTGTTTGCATAGGCAAGCACATTGCCACAGCAGAAAAAGCCTAATAGAAACACCAAACCATAAGCCATCCATAATGGAAGTTGTGGCATATAGAGCAATATTGCCATGCTAATCAAACCGCCACTTGCGCCAAGGATCATCGGAATTTTAAAGCGCTGGATACGGTCGGCAAACCAGCCAAAAAAGAAGCTGCCGGGGATAGCGCCTATAAATAGGGTTGATACGATGGTTGCAGCTTGTGTTTGTCCAACCATAAATTTGGTTTGTATAAATAATGTACCCCAGAGTGCGCCAAAGGCGATGAAGCTGGTATTGATGGTGGCGGCATAGATGCCGGTAAGCCAGGCATCTCGTTGTTGCAGCAAATATTTTAAATCAGCAAAAACCTGTAAATGATCGGCATGTTTTTGTGGCTTGACGTTGTCATAAGGCTGATCCTGCATCAACAGGAAAATCAGTATGGCTAACAAAATACCCAAACCTGCAATCAGCCATAAAGTTTCTCGCCATCCTATAGTTTCTGCTAACGCTGAAATCGGCCCCTCACCACTGACGGCGCCAATCATGCCAATGATATTGGTTAAACCTACCATCGTAGCAAAGCGATTTGCTGGAAACCAATTGGCGGCTAATTTCAAACAAGAGACAAAAGAGAAGGCCGCTCCTGCACCTACCATCATCCGAGTAAAAATCGCTTGCACAGGGGATGACGCCATGGAAAACAACAGGCAACTGGTTCCAGCTATAACAGCCGCACAAGCCAGGGGACGGCGAGGACCAAAATGATCTACCGCCAGACCGACAGGAATTTGTAAGAGGGCATAGGAATAAAAATAGCTGGATGCAATTAAACCTAAAGTTGGGGCATCGGCCTGAAAAGCGGCACTGAGTTGTTGGCCCAGTGCTGCAGGAATAACTTGATTGATGAAGTCAAAATAAAAATACAAGGTGCCCAGTCCCCACATCAACCATGGGAGCGGGCTTTTATTTTGGTTCTTTATTTTTGACTTCACCACCTTGGGTTGAGGCATGGTTTTATTGACGTATTATTCAAGTACCATAGTTTGAGCTATCATGAATAGCGCAATACCATCAAAGATTAAACTGATACCGACAAACAGACCCAGATAGATCATGGAGGTTTCTGGCCAGCCGATAAGAATGAGGAATGCCAATATGGCGGTTAGCACGCCATTGAGAGTCATCCAAAACCAGCCATCGGCAGGGTAAAGTTCATAACTCAAGGCAAAGCTGGCGAAAGCATCGGTAAAAAAATAAAATGAAAGCAATAGAATAATGGCAGAGATACCGGAGCTTGGATAAACCAGTAACAAAATCCCACCAACAGTTAGTATTAAAGGCTTAAGCCAGTTAATCGATGAATGTGAATGGCTATGGATTTGATAGCTATAATAGCCAAACATTAAACCACCAGCGAGCATTATTAAGCCAAAAAATATCTCAATTACCATTGAGAAAACTTGTGGCAGTATAATTCCAAACAGACCTAAAATGATCAACAGGATTGCAGTCAGCTTGATGGATGACTTCATTTTTTCAAAGGGGTCGAGTTCGATGTTTTCGATTTTCATCATTTAATCCTCTTTAATTTTGTTGTTGTAAAATATTGCGATTGCAGCGGCAGTGATCTGATCAAAGAGACTGTTTTTGTTGTACGCATGCCTTATCTTGCGTTTTTTGGTACAAAGAAACAGCGTCGTTGACTGAACAAATACTCAAACAGAATAACCCCTAAATAAAATACCGTCATCCAAAACAAACTTTGATGATCATGTTGTAACAGATATACACATAAGATCAGCCAGGAAAACAGACAGAATAAAAGGCCTAGCATCGGCACCCATGGAGTAATTTTGATACGATGACGCAAACGAAACGCGGCGAAATTAATACTGGCAAAAATCAGCAGGAAGGTGGAGCTGGCGAAGGAAGATATTACCGCCAGATTGCCCATATTAACGAACAGCAGTGTGACGCCGCAAATGATGAAAAGACTGACCCAAGGGATATTCCGTGTCTTTTCCCGTATCGAGAAAGCTTTGGGTAATGCCTTATCTTCTGCCATCACCATACCTAAACGGGCAGTCCCAAAAAGTGTAGCGTTAATCGCTGAAGCTGTTGAAAGCAGAGCGCCAAGACTGATGAGGAGAAAACCACCATGCCCAAGAAAAGGTTTGGCCGCAACAGCTAATGCATATTCTTTATATTTATTGATTTCTGAGGGTAATAAATTTCCCACTGCAACCAGAGAAACCAGAATATAGATACAGAGGGTTATGATAATAGAGATCATTATTGCCGCTGGAAGATGTTTTTGTGGGTCTTCCATTTCATTGACGGCATTGGGAATCAATTCAAAACCCTCGTAAGCCACAAAAATCAGCGCCGCTCCCATCAATAGACCGGCTCCCCCTTGATTGAAAATTGGCAGTATATGATCTGGTTTTACATAAAACAGGCCCACTATTGCAAACAGGGCAAGTATCAATACTTTGATGATCACAATTACATCTTCGGTATGGCCTGCTGCCCTCACTCCGTATAAATTCACTGCCAGGAACGTCAATAAAATACCTGACTCAAGCAAATGGTGCATGGCGGAATCATGCGATTGATTACCTAACATCGCAGCACCATAGACACCAAAAGTATAGGCATAAAGAGCAAGGGTACCAATGTATCCGACTAGCAATAACCAACCACCAAGCGCCGCGATATTGGGATGATGGAAGGCATGTTCCATATAAGTAAAACTACCGCCATCAGAACGATAAAACAAACCCAAACGAGCATAGGACCAGCCAGTCAGTAAGGCAATAATCCCGCCCAGTAAGAAAGCAATCGGCGCTGCATGTCCAGCCATATTAACCGACAATCCCAGCACTGAAAAAATTCCACCACCCACCATACCGCCGACACCCATGGCGACAAGTTCTTTAAGACCTAATAATTCTTTTTGTTGTGGCATTTTAAATTTTTCTTTAGAAACGCTCTTGTGTGATCGAAGTATTAGCAGTTAAACTTAAATGGATGATTCAGAGATATGACTATACTATCCACGCTCAAGAATACCCCGTTTGCCCATCAATGATCTGAAATTTTTCAGACAATAACGAACGCAAAGGAGCATGATGCTCATCGAGGTTGTCGAAGAAGCTCGAACAGGCCTGTTTGA
>JALXCS010000368.1 GCA_026990815.1 Methylomonas sp.
ATTATCGAAATTGAAGGAGAAAGCTATCGCAAAAAACAACAGTTAAGCAATACTAATTAAATTTAAGCACATTCAACCGGCCATCGTAATTGTCGTCAACTGGACAAGATAATTGACGTGAGACACATGACTTTATTATGGATAATATTGGCTGGCTTTTTAGGCCATTTCATGATCAAGCTTTTTTTACGCAAAAAACTTGTCAAGTGTTTTTTTGCTTTTTTTTGGGGTGAGTAGTTACGTTCAATCACTACTTTGAAACTTTGCTGGGGGGGTATAAATTGATTTGGGCAGAAAAAATCTCGCTCAAATCCGATCAAACAGACATCTTAAAAAAGGGTAACTGCCTGATCAAGTAGGTCGGCTCTTCCCTTGGAAACCTATATTTTTGTAAAAATAATTCAAATAGTCATATAGTAAAACCTAGACAAAAGTAGTGAGAATAAATTTATTTCTTGAATGTTCCTTAGTTCAACAGCTTATCATATTCCAAAATCATATAATGTGCCCCTTTTTTCTTCTTAAATTTGCCGTCATCACTTAGCAGAAGAATTCGCTGCTCTCCGTTAACTATTACCGGAGCGATTGATTCAACATTTTTTAAATCAATGATACCTGGAAGGTTTATCCGCTCAGGCACTTGATTAGGATTTCCCTTCCAAAACCATAACTGAGATTTCAATTTGCCGTTTTTTCCTTTTACCTCATTGCTCAATAAGTAGCCTTTCAAATGAGTATCGTAAACTAGGGAACGTATTCCACCACCATCAAGATCCAAAAGAACAACCTTACTGGAAAGTTTTGCCTGTTCATTACGCTCAAAAATACCGACAGGGTTTGTTATGGTAATGAGCATTGATTTACCATCAATCAATGGTTGTCTAAAACCAATAAATAGCTTATTTTGATCTTTGTCGAAACTTAATGCTTCAATATTAATTTCATCAAAATTAATATTTTTGTCATTGATTTTGCCCAAAACACTGTCGAGAATACCTGTTCTTTTTAAGTTATTGACCAGATTTGTGTAAATGCCAATATCAACTACCTTGTCTCCCACAATTTTGAAACGTAAAATCAATTCACGCGCTTTCTTACGTTTTCCTTTTTCTGTTCGAGAATGAGAAGTAATAGCATAAATGTATCCGCTTGAATCCATAGCTAATCCTTCTAAATCGCTGAGTTTTCGGTTAAAAGACTTTAGTAAAAAATTATTCCGTAGATTATTTTCCGATATGCTTCCATCAGGGAGAAATTCTACAACCCTCAACGCTCGGGATGATTCATCTTCAACAATCACCAGTCTGCCATCTTGAAGTTGCTGAACAGCCGATGGCTCATAAATATTCTTAAATTCCGAAATACCTACATTACTAACTTTTACCGCTACTGGGGTTGGTTGTGGCAACAAATATTCATATGTCTTTATTGATAATAAAGACATAACTGATAATACAATTCCCCAACGAAATACGAAATAGGAGGCACGAAGCATCATAAATTTCTTGGCAGCAATTATACCCAGCCAATAGAGTTGGTCACTCATTTTTTCATAGATTAGTTCCTGGTTTCCTAGTAATTCATGCATACGTTCAAGATAATCGGACTTAGTAAGCTTGGAGCGATCTTCGTAGATCAGAATGTTTGATTCCTCATCAATAAAGCTTTGGTCAGAATTGTAATAGTGATTAAATCTACATAAATTATTTTTCCTGGTGAAAATATTCTTTATCCAGCTGAATTTCCTGGTATGGGTGGGGGTAACATTTGGGGACGCCGCATTTAATGCAAAATAAATCGATATTGCTGATGTAAACAAAAATAATGTCGCAGGGATTAAAAATGAGGGTGTGGCTACATAGATAAAGCCACCTGAAATCATCAATGCAGAAACAATAAAACCATTAAGAGAAATCATAATATTCGCTTTGGTGGCAGCAAGAGCGATGAGATCCAGCTCTGTCCGAAAGGAAGTCCGAAACAGGGTTCCAACACCTTTGGTTAAACCAATTTTTTTCTTTTTACAGTGTTTTTCCGATTGAGTATTGGAATATTTACTCTCATCTGCCAGTGTATTTATATTTGCTTTTTTATGTTTACTCATGAGTCTTGCCTATCAATTATGTTATTTATGACTCGATTTTTATTTGGTACAGTATCGTCCTAGAAGAAAAGTGTGTGGCTAAAAAAATACCTGTCCACGAAACTGTAGGATATTGGGGTTTTCATTAATGGCATTGTGATTGGGGTGTGCATCAACAAAAATGTAATTTAACATGAACCGGAGGTTGTAATTCGCATACCAGTTTATCCCGATGGTATAATTTTCCTGTTTACCACCATGAATATCACGATCATTCAGATTTATGGTGCTGTAGCGAACCCCCAGTTCCCATGCACCGTATTGATGCAAAGGGTTGATAGGCAGAAACTCTCCCTTTCTGGCGCTGTAAGGTCTCGATTCACCAGTAATGAAATAGCTAGCAAAAACATAGCTTCCATCAAAACGCAGATCGCTCAAACCGTTACGACCCACTCGCGTATGAAAATATTCACCCTGTAGAGAGAATGATCCGTAGACTGCCGCAATTTCGGCGTTAAGCTTTAATGTGTAATCGCTATCTTCAATAGTACCTGTATTGACTAGACGCCTGTTAGTGACAGATGATTCGGGGCGCGTACGAAATTTCACTTTAGCGCTGGAATCCAGTTTTCGATATTCACTGGAGAATCCCAAATGGAAAACTTGCCCAGCTTTATGAAAGGGTGCCAAAGTTGCTCGGCCTGCCAGTCCCCAGCCTTTATCTATATCATCATTTCTAGTGCCGTTGGCCTCTCCAAACAAACCGGCTGAGAGGCTCCAGTAGTCTCCATAACTAGTGGTAGCAAGACCTAAGTGATAGCTTGGAGCAAAGGCATTGGGAAGGGCGCGTTCCATGAAGGTGATAGCATTTGAACTGGTCATTTCTTCAAGACTAAAAGGTTCCTGAAAGTTCCCAAATTTGAATGAGGCAAGTTCCCAGCCATTGTAGCCCAACCACACGCTCTTTGGTTTCACATTGCCTTCCTCGGCAAAATCAATTTCTGCCTTATAACGCCAATATCGGAATAAGTGTCCTGAAAGCTTTATACGGGCGCGCCTTAGAATAGCTCCATTACCCATTTGAGTGACATCGTCATCATAATAAGAAAAATCAGTATGAATTCTGCCCCCCGCCTTGAAAGAAAAATCACCGTTATTAGATTTGATTTGCAGACCTTTTTTGTTTAAGTTAACAGTTGTGTTAGTAGGTCTAAAGGCAGATTTCTTATCCGTTGTTTCGAGGTTTCTATCCAGTTGTGTTTGTTGTTGTGATACCTGTGTGCGTAATTCTTCTATCTGACTCTGTTGCCATTCAAGCTGCTTTGCTTGCAATTGCAGCAACTCATAAAGTTTATTAGTATTTATTGCTGGTTCTGCTGATTTACTGGTCAAGGGACTTAAAAGAAAAGCGCCAAAGGTACACGATATAGCTAGCTTTTTCATACAACATCTAGATCGATTTGTTTAGCCAATACAGTGTTTAAACAGGCGTCTGCATTGGTTGGTAACAAATCAAAAATTAAATGAATACGATCCTGGTCTGAATCATTATAAGATTCGTGTGACTGTTTATTATCAAACCACCAGAGTTCACCCGGCTTCATGCGCACATCTTCATCGCCACTTTTAAGATAACTTCCTTCGGGTCCTGATTGCAGGATTAAGTGGTAACGATCACGTATTTTGTAATATTCACCTCGATCTATGTGCGAATAGACCCGACTCCCCGATGGTAAATTGACTAACTTCGCACGGCTTAGTACACCATTAAGATTCAGCGTAATTCTTTTTAAGAAAGCAATTGCAAAAGGAAAGCGACTTGAAATCGTGGTAAAACGGCTTTCATGAACATCACAGCGCTTACGTCCTTGAATTTTAGATTTCACCAGGCCACGTAACGGAATTGATTGGGCTTCTCTTTGTACTTTGATTTTACTTTGTCGCCCTTCGTGCAATGTCCAAGGATTCTGATGATGATTTATCTCATCTAAAAGTGGCTGAATTTCCAGGTCTGTTTTGATTAATTTAAAATATTTCATGAGATTCTCCCAAAAAGAATTAATTAAATATTTGTTTAATAGTACTTAGGCTGCTTGATTTGGTGTCCAGGGGCCGATACTGGCTGAACAGAAAATTGAAGACATTCTGTGCTAATTCACCTTGCTCGACGCAGTCTTTAAAGGAGTGGCCACAGGCTTTTAATATTTTGAACTCATAAAATGTCTTATATCCGTAGATTTTCGCCGTGGAGCGCATAGTATTAGTCCATCTTCGGGCGCGTTCAATGCGCGTCAGTCCTTGCTGGACATCAATCATGTCAGATTTTTTCAGGCTGTCATCGCGTTGGCTATCAAGTTCACCGACAAAGACAGCCATTGGTACACGCAGAAAATTTTCCGGCTCCAGTTTTAGTTGCCGCATACCCGATTTTATTCGTAACCCTCTGGGAAATGTTGGTTCTGGGTTGGGGAATGTATACCAGCCAGGAGCACCCATAGCCACAGCATAAACTTTTTCCGGTTGTAACATGGCGTAGCGGTGTACAAACTGGCCTCCAGCGGAGTAACCAAATAAAAAAACTCTTTCTGTTCTTGCGCCGGTTTTATTGCCTACCTCCTCTATCATCGAGTTGAGTATTTGATCAGGAAATAAAGGTACCTTTTTTTTAGACACCCCCAGACGCTGATAAGCTGGAAAGGATTGTCTTGAAAAAAGAGGTGCAAGAATGACAACTCCAAGGCATTCAGCCATATTTTTAAAAGCACGAAGCTGCTGTTTAGCGCGATGGGAAATACCATGTACAGCGATTAAAACGGGGGCGCCCCATCCACCTTTTTTTGGTACGTAAAGATGGTATTTTGCATCCGGGTGTTGTGCAAGCGTACAAGTTTCAATATTGCCTGGAACAGGAAGTTTGTTGCAAAAATGATCCACCATCCCGATTGACGGGTAAGATTGTGCTACAGGGTATTTGTCGGTTAATAATTTCATTGCTTCATCCTCATGCTACGGCTTTTATTCTGCTGTTAAATAATCGTCTAGTAGGTCCATCGCTTTTAAGCAATGTTTCCGGTGAACCCGTTTCAACGATATGACCTTGTGCTAAATACCAGATCGCATCAGCTTTCTTAGCACGTTCAATACGATGAGTGACAATCAGTATCGTACCCTGATAATTGTCCAGAATATGATCCAGCAGAGTACGAGAAGCAAAATCCAGGTTGCTGTCGGCTTCATCAAGTAGCAAGATTCTGGGCGAACCTAGCAGTGCTCTAGCTATCGCAATACGCTGCCGTTGGCCAAATGACAAATTCATTCCACCATCGACAATACGTGTTTGTCTGCCCTCAGGTAATTCCTTGAGCATATCTGTTATGCCACATAAATCCATCACCCGTGTGACTTCTTGTTGTGATGCGTCTTTGAAACGATAACGGATATTGCGTTCAATACTGCCTCGTAACAGGGGTAAGTCAGGGCTGACGATACCGATTGCACGTCGTACTGAGGACAGTGTATATTGTTTAATATCCAGCCCATCGATTAAGACTTGTCCTGTGTCGGGATCTAGTAGGCGAGTCACCAAATTAAGTAAGGTAGATTTCCCTGCGCCATTGTCGCCTACGATAGCGACTACACGTCCCCCTTCGGCAATACCACTTAAAGATTCAAAAAGACCCTTTACTGTAATATTCTTAAATTCAATACGGCCTGTTTCAACTTTCAAAGTTTGTGCATTAGGAGAATCAAGAATTAATGTGGGCGTTGCCATGAACGAATGAATTCTATCCAAACCAACTCTGTAGGCGTGCCAATATTCATAAATTCGTCCCAGATTACGCAATGCAGGTAACAGCATGCCTAGTACACTCATAGCGGCGACGACCATGCCCGGTGTGGCGCGTCCCTGGCTGACTTCGATAGCGCCTACAAACAAAACGGCTCCAGTTGCCAGCCCATTAGTTGCTTCTGTAATACCGCGTAAACGACCGACGATCCGTGCGCGATTTACCATTGCTTTCAGTAAGCGATGGCCTTGTTTTGCCAGATGTTTGCGCTCACGGTTACTTTGACCAAAAACCTGTACAACTGGCAAAAAAGAAATTTTTTCATTCACATTAGCTGCGATATAAGCACGTCTCCGTCGGGACTCTTGTACTCTTTCCCGCATCTTGCCGCCATTGGCAAGGGCTAATGCAGCGCCAATCAGCATAACCAGAGCGACCACTGTAGCTAGCATTAAATTTAGAAAGGTCATTGCAATCAGTGCGATAACCGTGGTGGTACTCGCTACAGAAAGCACAGCGAGGCCTTGGCTCAGCCATTGACGCAAGGCGGTAAGATCACCGATGAAACGAAGCAGGTTGCCGCCTCGACTGCGTTTTTGTAGTGCCCTTGGGGCGATAGTAACCAGACGGTCATAAAGAGCCAAGCGAACTGCATAGGAATAACTCTGTCCCAAGCGTTCAGCATCCACACGTTCACGATATCTAAGAAATGCTGCAAAACCCGTTGTTAGTGCCATTGCCGTAGCCACAACGACCATATGCTGGTTGAGTTCAGAACTGTTCCCTGTAATCCATTGATCAAATACAAACTTAATCAACAATGCCGTTACAATAGTTATACCAGCCTGAGCAAAACCGATAAATATCAGTTTTGCAAATAACCGGCGACGTGATCCGGAAAACATTCTTGGAAGGGACATAAACTTATCCTATTGAATTTAACTGTGAGCAATTTCGAGTTGAGGAGCCTGCTTAAAAAGTCCTGGACTGTTCAGATCGGATGCAGCAGCTATAGGGGAAATATTCAAAGAGTCTGAAGCAGTGTTTTCTGCAAGTATTGATATTAATTCAACCCCTACCTTCTCCGGGCTAAGTATCGGCAAATCCAGGACAGTCTTTGCCTCTCTAATAGCTAAGGGTGAAGCATTAATAAGACCACTGACTGCCAGTACTGAGTGTCCCAGTTTACGCAGAATATTCACCCCAACAGCTGCCCCAAAGCCATCAGGTGCAGCAAAAATTATGTTATCAACCTTTTCAAGAAAAAAATCAGAAGCAATTAACTCAGCCGTTTCCTGCTGATAAACACCATCGGCAACTTCAAGAACAATCACATCGCTTTCTTGAGAAATTAACTGACTAACCAAAATATCAAAAATAGTTTCCAGTTGCTGGAAAGGTACGCCAAACGTAGTAGGAACACCTGCGTCAGTAAAATCCAGCACTTTATAAGCACCAGCATCGACCATTTTCCATCGATCGCCTCCCGAACCCGTTCCAGTCACTTTGGCAGCACCTACTCTGAAACCATGCTGGGCTAGTGTTCTGACGATACCTGCGGCTGTAGTGGTTTTACCGGCATTCATTGCAGTGCCTAACACTGCAACTGTATGTGGTCGGTTATGCTTAGTTATTACAGACGGCAAAGCCCAGTTCGCAATATTAATTCGTTTGCCTGTATGATCGGCTAATATACCCAGAGGTTCTATTGAAGTAGGTGGTTTCATTTTGCTATGGCGGTTCACGCTGATTGAAGCAATACCCCCTCCTGCGACCAGATGACATGGTTCAAGCGAATCAGGAATATATGATTCAAACTGATCTGGAGCGTATCGACTGCCATAGCAAACAATGATTTCATCACCAACATGCAAGCCGGCACGGCGACCTGTCCCCAATTCAATTTTTTGGTGTTGGCCGATGACTTTGATTCTTGCAAGAACTACATCGCCAATTTCAGGTTGCAAGTTACCATTGAGAAGCTGCGTTGCTGATTTTAGATCGACATTACGGACGTTATAAGATGCCTTTGCTTTTTTAATGCGTGTTGTTGATAAAGGGAAGGCTTTTACCATGTCTGTATAATTCTGATCGGTGGCTGTTGTACTATTGATTGATATGTTCATGATGTCGTTCTCCTATTTAAATTTGATAGACTTTAATGAAGCTTTTTTTACATGCCTTGGAACATATAGTAATTAATTGAGCTTGTAGGCTCTACGTACCAAGTCCCTAAATTTAATCAGCACTTGGTCAGATTTTTTACCAACTTTAGTCGGATATATTTTTGGACAATTGGGTATATAATTTCCCTATGGTAAAAGAGACTCATTTTGTAGATCTATTGAATATAAGACCCGTTTTAAAAAACGTGAGTCTGAGTGAAGAGTTTGCTGTTGTCAGTTTTATTGTGTTGTTACTAGGCTCACTTATAACCGGGTGGTGGGTAGCTTGGAGCATAGAGCGTGGCGTTATACAGCAAACAGCACTAACAACGGTACAATTTCAGGATAGTTTTGTTTCGCATTTGATTGGGGAGTTGTCAAATGCCGACCGTCTAAATCAGGAAAGCATTGTTCTGCTGGAGAATTTTGATCAAAATTCTCCAGCCGGTAGACAGATTGCCTATCTTAATCTTTGGGGAAAAAACGGTCGATTGCTCTATAGTAGTGATTTGTCCCAAATTGGTAAAATAGTATCGGACAAAAAAGAAATTGCCAGCGCATGGAGAGATAGGGTCAGCTGGGAGTTAGTTGACCCTAATGAACTTGAATATTCTATCGTGGATCGAAAAAAAGGAGATTTGATTGCAATTTTTAGCCCAATACATCAAGCACGTTCCGATCGTATATTGGCAGTGGCAGAAATTTATTTATACACTGATAAACTTCATGCTCAAATTTTTCGGTCGCAGGTGCAAAGCTGGGGACTGGATATCGCAATTACACTGAGCATGTTTTTTATACTTTACTTGCTTGTGCGAAGAGGTAGCCAAACCATAACCACACAACAGCAGACAATGAAATTACAGCTTAAACAGCTGACCGAGTTACTGGAAACCAACAATAAACTTCATGAGAGTGTCAAACAGGCGTCAAATCGTACTGCAGAAATAAATGAGTCCTTTTTGCGTAGAATCAGTGCTGAATTGCATGATGGTCCTGCACAAGCACTGGGATACGCATTATTGCGTCTGGACTCTATTTTCAATATGACTGGCAAGCAACCAGAAAACCCAGTAAATGAAAGCACTATCCTGAAAGAAAGAGAAAGCCTACGCAGAGTGTTAGCTGATGCGCTTGAAGAGATCCGTAATTTGGCATCAGGTATGGTGATGCCCGAGCTTAATGATCTTAATCTGAAACAGGTGATTCAGCGAGTCGCCAATATCCATGAACAACGCAGTAAAACCAAAGTTGATTTAGATATCGAGATACCTAAAAACAACATAGTATTGCCATTAAAAATTGGTATTTATCGCTTTGTCCAGGAGGCATTAACCAATGCCTATCATCATGGGAAAGGTATCAATCAGCGTGTCTGTTTGAGAAAGAACAAAGAAGAGCTTGTAGTACAGGTTTCAGATGAAGGTCCCGGATTTGACATTTCAAGCCTGGATTCACATGGCCATCATTTAGGTATAGTCGGTATGAAAGAACGGGTCCAATCCTTGAGTGGTAATTTTGAAATACAAAGCTCTCTGGGCTCGGGTACCAAAGTTATTGCCAGATTCCCTATTTTACCAGGAGACATGTATGATTGATTCAACTCATATTGTTGTTGTAGATGATCACCCTATGTTACGCGAGGGTGTTGCGATGACATTGGCAGCTGAAGCCGATTTTGAAGTAGTGGGGCAAGGTGGAAGTGCAGAAGAGGCAATTAACCTTGCAGATGAGTTTTTACCCGAATTAATGTTGCTGGACATCAGTATGCCAGGAGGTGGAATCAACGCTGTTTCCACTATTTGTCAGCGTTATCCGGTTATAAAGTGCATTATATTGACGGTTTCTGAAAATGAGCAGGATGTGCTTGATGCAATGAAAGCAGGTGCGAGGGGTTATGTGCTTAAAGGTGTTAGCGGACCATCTCTGGTCAATATTATCAGGCGAGTGCAACAGGGTGAAGCCTATGTAACGCCATCTCTAGCCGCAGCCCTGCTGAAAGAATGGCACGAAGATGATGCAGACAAGCAGAAAACAAACATATTTGAAGCGTTAACAAAGCGCGAAAAACAAATTCTTGAAAAAGTAGCGACCGGACTCAGTAACAAAGAAATAGCAAATAAACTGTTTTTAAGTGAAAAAACAATTAAGCATTATATGACCAATATTCTGCAGAAATTGCAAGTCCGCAATCGCGTTGAAGCCGCGCTGCTGTTTAGCAAGCAAGAAAATTGAAATGAATCAGGATTCTTTTTTCTAAATGCCAACTTAGTTGGCTAAGCTGGTTCCTAAGTTACTATTTTCATGAAATTAAGCATTGGCCATGACAAATAGCTCTACCTGGCAGTTTGGGTAATAACCCTTGTGCGAGTAAGACTTGGAAGGCATCAAGGTTGATCTTGCCATCAAATTAAGGCATAGTCAAAAAATTGATGATAGCAGCAATGACATTGATTTGTTTTTTGGCTCGCCAGTCATGAGTT
>JALXCS010000369.1 GCA_026990815.1 Methylomonas sp.
CCAGGTTTCGGATGCGAGGTTATTTGTCAATGGCAAGGGCGAAAGCAGTCCATTAGAAGGCACCAATCCGTTTGATGGCGCTAACCGTAGAGTGCAGTTTTATCGGGCGCCGTAGATTTTTTTTACAAGAATACGTTAATCAACAATTTCGTATTTGATGATTTACAACAGGGCAAGATGATGCTTAAGGAATTGATTATTCATAAAAAAAGAGTGAATGTGCTGGCAGGATTATCTTTTCTTGTTATGGCTTTTGCTGTTGGAAATGCCTGGTCTTCGGAATGTGAAACTGTGAATTTTTTAAAAAACAAAAGTCAGGCTGTCCAGCTTAAAAATAATCGTTGTGCGAAGAATAATAAGGTCTCTCTCGGGACTGGTTTTGTTGTGGCGCCAGGCGGACGATTATGGCTTAAAGTGGACGCTACGAAAGATACAGATTTTCAATTGATTTGCCAGAACAGGGGTGAGAAACCGGTCGAAATAAAATATTTCAGCCCTTTTCTGCCATGGATAAAGCCTGAAAAAGTTGTTCAGTGTGATGCATGGATTAATAACAAATTAAGCTGTTCCGATCAAAAGGGTGCCAGCAGTACCTTTATTTGTGCCATTGCGGTTATTAAACGACCGCAATATTTACAATTAACAACATTGGAACGAACTACCTCAGTCAAAATGCGCAATATGGTCTTGGAAAATCATGTTTCGGAAATAATTTTAGACGCCACGCCTGAAAATATTCAGACTGTGATGAAAGCGATTCAGCCTGAAGTAAATCTATGCCGAAACCTCTTCGAGGTAAATCAGGCTGTTAATGCGTCATGGAAGTTAAATGCTGTTTCAGGGCAAGTTGTGAAATTTTCTATAGATGGAAAGCTTTTGGAAAAAGATTTTTTATCCTGCATAGAAAATGTCATAAATAGTTTTGTGTATCCCCGGTTTTCGAAAGATGTGATATTTGTAACAAGATTATAAACCCAGAGGCATTGATAACAGTGCATATTTTGTCGGTTAAGGACTAACTTGAAGCGATTGTTTTTGCGGGATTTCCCGCTGGCAAACAAAAAGTTGCTGATTATATTTATTTTTATTTCAGCGTTGCTTGGTGCGGCTTTTGATTATTGGAGCAGTACCCATATTGATGATTGGATGCATGATTCGGCGTTGGTGTACCAAGCGAGAAATCAATGGAATTATACCAGTATTGTAGTTCTGGATGACCAGGTTCCGGTACGAGTTGGACGCAAACAGGCTTTGCCTCTTTTTGTCAGAGCGACAGAACAATTGATTAATGCAGGAGCAAAAGCAGTGTTTTTAGATGCAAGAGTTGCCAAAGAAATGGAAGGGCGTATGCCTTACGCTGTTTGTATAGAACCGGACGGACTGGTTCAATGGTCCATGCCTCAATGTAATGTAACTGATGATCAGCAATGTCAGATTAGTAACAGTCCGATAGGCAGTGCGCCATTGCAAATGAGTGAAAAGGCAATTAAGCATTTTGTTATTGCTCCTTATTTAGATGGACAGGAAAATCTGCCTGATTTTTTGTTGTATGGCTGGAATGCAATAGCTGCCATACCAGAGCGGGGTTTGATTGGTAGCGATAGATTAGTGACCAAGGACAGTCCAATTGCCAGGTATCTGGATTTAAGCAGGGATCATGCGGTGATTAAACTGGCTCAATTCAGCAGTTATGAACAAACAGAAAAAGCACTACAAGCGAGTCGCGATGATGAGATTTGTAATGATAACCGCCGTTGTCGCCGTATTCGGTTAGGGAGACCGGTTTATGGAACTCAAGTGGATAATGGTCGGTTAATTTTGCCCGTTAGCCAATTGGCTTCATGCAACCTGGATATAGCCAAAAGAACAGCAATGTTATTAAAGGACAAGGTGGTTATTTTACAATTGACCTCACCAACCGAAGCGACTGATATTATTGTCACGCCCATGACAACTGCACTTCTGGGTCCTAATGCCATTACTCCCGGTGCTCAATTTCTTGCAGATGCGGTTGAGACTATACTCAATGGCGACCACCCTCGCAGGCCTGATCAGTTTTCTAAAGCACTACTGTTGTTCCTGGTTGCAACAGCGGGAGTATTGGCAGCCGCTTTTTTGCGGCAGATTTATGTCTGGCTAGGAGCAGTATCGCTTTTTTTGGGTCTCGCTGGATTATGTTTTCTTAATCCATTAACGCAGTTATGGCCAGTAACAGCCAGTATGCTGACTTATTTTGTCGGAGTCGGGCAGGTCGTAGGTATGTATTTGATTATCGGTTACAGGGAAGGAGTGCTGATCAGTCATTATATGCCAAGCCAGATACATAATCTTTTGATTTCTTTAAAAACTGATGAGCCATTTCAAAATCGGCGTTGTTATGCTCTGGTGCTGATGAGTGATCTGGCTGGTTATACCCGAGTAACTGGGATTCTGAAGGAGCCAGGAGCAATTTTGGAACTAATGAATGACTATCTGAGCGAGACATCATTTGTATTACAGGATAAATACAATGGTTGGCTGGAAAGTTATGTCGGCGATATGGTTTGTTATTACTGGCCGTATAAAGAACAGGAACAGGAGGATGCCTATAAAAATGCGCTGCGTGGTGCAATGGAATTGTATATTTTACAGAAAAGATTTTTTCTGTCGTTGAATCAGCGATACCAGCATAAAATTGATCCATTGGTTCTTGAAGAAGTGAGATCCACAATCAATGCAGGAATTGGGCTGGCGGCAGGAATTGTTGTCATGGGGGATTTGGGGCCAAATCAAGGAGTCAGAAAATTTGGAATTTTGGGAGATCCTTTGATTCTTGCAGCAAGGCTGGAAAGTTTAACCAGATTTTATAATACTGAAATTATTGTTTCAGGCAACTTTGTTCAAGCTGCGCAGGAACTTGGTTTTGTTACCCGGTATCTAGGGCGGGTAGTGGTTAAAGGTCGCAATAAAGCGGAAAATTTATTTGCCTTGGGGTATAGGGATGATCCCAGATTCGCAAAACAGGCGCTACTTGATTGGGAGAGGTGGATTCGACGGGTAGAGAAGAAACTTGTCGCAAATATGATTTGTCCGGATATATTCAAACAGGATAAGGAGACTATTGAAAAGTGGTTGGCAAAAGGACTTTTAGGTGATGATGGTGTTTGGTATCTGGATGAAAAATAAATACCTTATTGTTTTTAAG
>JALXCS010000370.1 GCA_026990815.1 Methylomonas sp.
AGCACGCCTGCTCATCTGGAAAGCGCTCGTAGAAATCAATCAAGACCATATTTTGATAGGGCTTTTTAATGCGGTTTCTCATAGTCTCCGTACTATATCATACGGGAGCTAAAGGCATAATCATGAGATAATTTATTGAAAACCAATACCATCTAAGCCATAACAATGTTTGGAAAAACTGGCTTAGATGGTATCAGAATGGGTTGTCTTGAGAAAGTATTACTTCTCTTGAGTTTTCAGCTGAGCAAATTCCTCTGAATCCAGCTTGTCATCCTTGTTGGCATCCAAACTATCCCAGGCATCAGTGATTTCTTTTGAAGATGTGGCTTCTTCCTTGCTGATCATGCCATCCTGGTCAGCATCAAGAATTTTCCAAAGGCTGGTTTCGTCACCGGCTTTTTCACTTTCTACGACTCCAGTTACAGCGCTTTTTTCACTTTGAATTGCATCCGAGATAGCTCCTTGAGCTGATTCTACTGCTTCTGAGACTGCTTCGTTACTTTCAGCAAAAGCCGCAGTTGAAAGGAAAGCGATAGATAAGATTGCTAATACGTTTTTCATGATGATACTCCTCTAATTTGTTTAAAAAATATTTGCCGAATTTGTTCAGCAATTTGAATAAAGCAATGCCTGTGCCACAATTTTAAATTTTCATCTTAAAGTCGTGTAAATACTAGGCTGTAGATTTTTATTAGGGAGTTTGTTTTTAATGTTGGAGTGGAATACTAATTAAAATGTCTCTGTTACCCGACAAAAGGAGAATCGTTCTGTTTCCTAAGGGGAAATCAGGGTTATTCAATTCCTTTAAAAGGACCTTTAACGCATTGTGAAATAATGATTTTATGAGATTTTATAGTTACAATCTGGATGATAAGAAAATTCTGTCGTGTTGTGGCGACAGATAATTCCCTGATGAGATGTCTTTATAATAAAAAAACACATAAGTTCTTTATTTACGGCATATTGTGTCATGTCGCCAAGTGGCGACAAATAGCAAAAAAACAGGTTTATTCCTTTACTTTATGAGAGTTTTTAAACTCGCCGGGCTTTAAGGAATGGCGATCCAGAAGGCGATAAAATTCTGTGCGGTTACGTTTTGCAAGACGTGCCGCTTCAGTCACGCTGCCATTTGCCAATAACAACAGCTTGATTAAATATTCCCGTTCAAAATTCTTTCTTGCGTCATTAAAACTTAACCAGGTCTTTTGCTTTTCCTGTAATGCTTTTTCAACCAGATTGGCAGGAACCAATGGTGTTGTTGCAAATGTGCAGATATGTTCAATAACATTTTTTAATTGTCTGACATTTCCAGGCCAGTCATAAGCAATGAGTAACTCTAGAGCTTCTTTGCTCAATCCCTTGGCAACAGAATTTGTTTTACGAATAAAATAATCGGCCAATAACGGAATATCTTCCGGTCGATCTGCCAAGCGTGGCAAGCTCAACGTTACCACATTCAAACGATAATAAAGATCCATTCGGAAGAGTTCTTCGGAGGCCAGTTGTTGTAAATCACGATGGCTTGCGGAAATGATTCTGACATCAACCGAAATGGTTTTATTTGAACCAACCGGACGAATTTCGCCTTCTTGCAAGGCACGTAATAATTTCACCTGAAAAGACAGCGGCATATCGCCAATTTCATCCAGAAACAAACTGCCGCCATCGGCCAGTTCAAACAGACCTTTGCGATCTGCCGAAGCGCCGGAAAAGGCGCCTTTGCAATGTCCAAACAGTTCTGATTCCAGAAGGTCTTCCGGTATGGCGCTACAATTGACCGCTACAAATTCCTTGTTGTTCCGGGGGCTGGCATCGTGAATAGCGCGGGCTATCAATTCTTTCCCGGTGCCGCTTTCACCATGAATATAAACACTGACTTCACTTTGGGCAACTCTTTGGACTTCACGCAGTAAATTTTCCATTGAGGCGCTACGCGAAATAATATTTTTTCGCCAGTTTTTTTGGGTTTTTGATGGTTGATCAGGATTGTTCAAGGCTAAAGCTTGAGCAATCAGTTCCAATAACTCATTGCCATTAAACGGCTTGGTCAGAAAACCGAACACGCCTTGCCGGGTTGCTGTGACGGCTTCCTTAATGGTGCCGTGTGCAGTAAGAATAATAACCGGCAAGGTTGGATAATTCTGCTGCAAATGATGAAATAATGCCAAACCATCCATTTCTTCCATACGCAAATCTGTAATGACCAAATCCGGAAGAAAAGCCGGAATGATGGCGACCGCATGTTCACCACTGGCCGCTGTTTTAACTTCCAGCCCTGCTGCGCTAAGTCTCATGGATAGTAATTTGAGCAAACTGGGGTCATCATCAACCAGTAAAATTTTTTGGCCTTGAAAATTACTATTTTCTGGTTTGTTGGTCATCGAGTTTTTTGTTGATACTAGCTTCGATTGCTTTTAATGCCTGAATTTTGGAATTGGCTTCTTTTAACCGCTTTTGAGTACCTTTCAGTTGCCAGCGTAAACTTTTGGCCTTCTTCTGGTATTCTAGAAGCAGAACAAGAAGTTTGATCTGACGTTTATTCGGCCATTGTAATGGCGCATACATCTCATTTGAAGCATCGATTGACTGTAGAAAATCAATGGTTTCCTTGAGAGACAGGCAGCTAAATTCATCATTCAACGAGTGAGTCAGAAACCAGGCCGTTCGCCAGTCCGGCTTGGTTTGGTACTCAAGCTTTAATTGCTGGCATTCAGTTTGTTGCTGCTGTTTATTCAAATTGGCATACTGCATTCCTTGAATGAAAAAATCATTCATTTGATCCTGATCGGGCAATTCCCCGGTGGTGATGACAGGCGATGGCTGTGAGGTTTTTTGTAACTGGCAGCCTGTGCAGCTGACAACCAACAGAATTATTAAGCAAGCGACTCGCATTAGTTCAAACATTTTTGGCTTGAGGGAAATTAATACAGAATCTTGCGCCAGGAAAACGATTATTGGAAGCCAATAACATTATCTGACCACCATGCGCTTCAAGAAAATGTTTGACTAACGCAAGTCCAAGACCAGAGCCTTTGATACTCCAGGATTTTGGCGAACTGCCTTGATAGAAATCGTTAAAAATTAAATGCTGGATGTTTTTCGCAACACCGGGCCCCTGGTCTTCAATTATGATTTGAACGGAATCATCCAGAGTATGGATATCGAT
>JALXCS010000371.1 GCA_026990815.1 Methylomonas sp.
GGTGGAGGACGAAAAAAAGCATATATTTTTCCTTTTAATTTTTTACCTTGAATTAAAATTCTCACTTGTTTGAAGCGAAAATCAGTCTTTTCAACCCAAAATTTAATTGATTGTGTTGAGCCGTCCTGGGCCTCACCTTCAAATGTGAAATCCAGATTCAATTCAGAAAAAACAGAATGTAATCCTGGGCATTTCATTCCAACTATTTGGGTAGTTGATAAAATCTGAGCAATTTGTAAATTTTCAAGGTGATTATTCAACTTGGGAAAAAGTTTATCAGAAAGTTTTTCTGAATAAAGTAATTGTAGTTCAGTTTCTTCACCAGTATTCGGAGGAAATGATAACTCATCAGGAGCCACAAAACCTTCGTTAAAATTTGTAAATATCGAATTTCCATTTTCTTTTGATTCCTGGTAATAAACTGTCATTGATAAAATCAAAAGGTCTTCTGAAACAGCTTTGATTTTTAGATTTTTTTTTATTGCATCAATTTTGCATTTATATTGTATTTTATGATTTGTTCTGACAGGATTCTGGAAAACAACTTTCATTTTAGACAAACGAATATGCCCGACATCAAAACCACTCGTAAAAAAATCGTCTAATATTTTTAAACAAGTATGTATTCCATGAGTTACTGTTCCTCCAAACTGTAATCGTCGCGCATAAATTGCATCGACATGCATAGGATTATAGTCACCGGACAATTCGGCAAACTGTTTGCTATCAGATTCAGAAATACTAATTTGACCAACAAAATCTTCCATATGTTACTTCCGATCACCCCAAAATCATTACAATTACTGCTTGATTTCAATTGGAGAATTAAAACTTTGAAATTCTTCTATTGTTAAATCCCAAGTCTGAATATCATCTTTATCTTTCTTTTCATTAAGTTCGAAACCAAGTTTTTGGTACAAATCTTTTACTATTCCGTTGCGCTCACTAGGGATATACTGACCACGGATAACAGAAAAATTATTTTGTTTTGCATAATCGACCAAATAATTACAAATTGCCTCTTCCACACCTCTTTTCAAGACGCGGCAACTCATTAACCAAGTATCTATGAATAAAACATCTTTTCCTTTGTGGGCAATTAATACACTAATCATTCCGTTATCACCAAATTTGTCCTTCAAACCAATCTGAAGCGACAAATAATCATTTGAATCTTCAAATTCCGCAACTTCTTTCTCAGTATAGCGTTTTGTGGTTAAATTAAATTGATTAGTCTTATTAATTAATTGAGTGATTCGTTTACGCCCAATCGTATCAAATGGCCGGATCGACATTTTCATTTCCAATGAGCTAAGAAAATCATCAATATTTTTTGTTTGCGCACTTAATTTAGAACGCTGAACATTGGCTTGATATTGATCTGCCCTTAATTTATCCTCTTCAGTAAATGAAACTGATTCAAAATATCCTGCCATTGACAACAATACAGGAAAATGGACTGGATTATCACCCACTTCCGGTACTGCAACCATTGGCAAAGCATCTCTAACCTGAGCGCGCTCATAAGGGTTATCATCAAGCAATACGAGAGAATCCAAGCCAATATTCAGTTCCTGAGCAATTTCTTCAAGATTACTTGCTTTATCTTTCCAGTTCGCTTTAAAAACAGCAATATCTTCTTCTCTTAAAATCATTCCCGGATGATTTCTGAAAGGCTCTAATGCTGTACTTTCTTCATTTTTAGAACATACTGCAAGAATTACTCCCCGATCACGCAGTTTTTTAGCCATGGTTTGAATTCCCAAATAGGCCTCTCCGACTGAATTCCCTTGGCCAATCACAATATTATTAATACCGTCATCACCTATTACTCCTCCCCATAAAGTATTATCCAGATCTAAAACCAAACACTTTTTTGTTTTACCTCTAATCGCACCAATTATTCTCGCTGCAAAGTCAGCATAAACCGGTAAGCAATGTTGCGCGAAAGCTAATTTGGCATGAAACCATTGGGCATCATCATTCCAATTCTGTAACCCTATACTGCTAGCTAACCAGTCAACATCAAAAATATAATTTCCTTTAATTATTTGCTCATTGGTGACAAGTGTTCTATTGAAACAAGTTGTTTCGTGTCTCAATGCCCCTTGCAAAACATAATCCATACTTCCAAAAAGGACTTCTTTTGGAGTAGGGATTGTTTGTAAAATACAAGGAGACCCACAATTTATATTAAAACCTTCAATGACTTGACTAATAAAGTCTATGGCTCTCACATGAGAGTAACCTAAACTACTTTTTTGGCCATCAATAGAAAAAGGCAATCCTTTATAGTCAATAGAAATTAGTATTGCATCAGGGCGAGCTTGATTGATTTTTGATTCTGGATTTAAAGCTTCTTGCATCAATTGCCCAAAATCAGTAGTAATCACTTCAAGAGCAATGCCGTAGCGTAAAGCACTAGCCTCCAAGCATGGCTTGATAAAGTCGACAGTTGCATTACTCACAATTCCAAGCTTAAATTCAACCAAAGGACTCATATCAAAATCAGTTTTTTTGAATGAATTAAGCAGTTTTGCCAATTTATTCATTTGATTTAGCCCAAGAAATTGTATGGCTAGGTCTTGTATTGCCATGGCTTGGATATTATTTTTTTCTTGGGCCAGACAAGAAATTTTCTCGTTAAAATCATTTGATAATCGTGGAAGCCAAGGTAACTGTTCAATTTTGTACTGAGAGGATGACATGCTTTTGGTTGCTAAAAAATTAACTCATCGATTATTATAATTCAAATTTCATTATTTTCTTGTCAAACATTAAATCAGCGGAATTATATACTCGGAGTCACACCCGCTCTAGTAAAGCGGGAAACTAGACGTCTGTGAGCAGCCCCAAGGGCTGCCAATGTTAACCGGTTGTGCCAATTAAAACTCACCATCATTGTCAGCACCATTGCCGTCCAACTGATCTTGGTTTTGAATGTAACTCCTGATTTGCTTTTCCTCAAAACGAATTATTAATACAGCATACCTCTGGCTCAAAACTTTTCCCCATTAAAATTCCTTTTTGTCAATGGCCAATAAAATTGAGCCACTTTTTCAGACTTTTTTTATTGAAAATAATCTGACAAACTTCCTGATTTTCATTAGGGAGTGTCATGAAGGAGTGGAGTGTGATTCATCAAATCAAAGTGTTATAC
>JALXCS010000372.1:0-1850 GCA_026990815.1 Methylomonas sp.
TCTATGCACCGGCCATTTTTTTCCCAATCACCATAACGTGTAGGTTCAGGACCTTTGACGCCGCCAATCTCGATAATCAAATTGGTTTCAGCTGATTTTTCTGATTGCAAATTATTTGGCTCAGAAAGAGATTCAGTTTTTTTAGGGAGTTCTGAATTCATAATTAATTATTTGTTGGAAAAAACAAAATGTCATCTGACTTGTATTATACCTTTACGATAAATAATTACCCATAAGAATTAAGGTAAATATGGTGAGTTTGCTTTATTTTTCAAAGATCAGCTTCAACTCTTCTGAAAAAACTCCACGGCTATCCCGACTCCAGGTTCGATCCGAATAATTTTTACATTCTGTGTCAGCGCATCTTCAATATCCAGCACCCTGACAGTTGCGTATTCCCCTTCTTTAACAATGGGAGTAGATGCACACCTCAAAAAAAGCCCTCCATCGGAAAAGTCTCGCGTTTTTAGATCAATAGCCACGCCATTGGCATTGGTGAGTTTCACATTTGCAGTATGTAGAATTCTCGCATGTCGTCGTTTATCACCTGATGGCATTAGATTTAACCCTCATTGGTTGCCCCATGCAAACACTGTAATTATTCTTCATTCAGATTATATTTCTTTCAATAGCTTATTGTTTTTTGACTGGATCAAACAATCTTCAAATTCTGTCAATATATTTGAAAAATATGAAAGTCCCTCCGTCTCAGGCAAATTATTGTTTCCACATCTCTCCAACGCTTCAATTACATAGGAAATACTGAGCAAATTAGGATCACAAGCAGGCTGGAAAACTGGTTCAGTTTCATCCTCGTCCACCTTGACCTCAACAATGATTTTGCTTTCAATTAACTCATCCAAAACCGGTTGTACGGCGGAAACCGGCAATACCAGTTTAGTACAGATTTCGGTCATGTTTAATGCGGGACGATTATTAGTAAACTGTTTGATAATTAATTGCGAGATTTGCAATGCTAAAATTTTCTTTTTGGAAAAGCTCAGGTTGGCAAACTTGTCTTTATTCCGGTATGCATCGTAATGCTGGTCATAAAACGATATTTCAGAACCAAATAGAATAATCATCCAGCCAATTTGCAACCAGATTAAAAATAAAGGTAATGCTGCAAAGCTTCCATAAATTGCATTGGCACTGGTTACACCGACCTGCAAACTGATATAGGCCCACTGTACGATTTTGTAGACAGTACCAGTTATAACAGCAGCAATAATCCCGGACTTAAGTGATACTTTGGTATTCGGCATAAAAACAAAAATAAAGGAGAACAGCACCCATAGGATAATAAGAGGCAATAATTTAAGGACAAACAATACCAGGTAAGTGCCAAATTCAGGCAAGTTGATAATTTCTATTAAGCGTGTAAGTTGCGTTGAAACAAAAACTGAAATACTCCCTGAGATAATTAATAAAATAGGCGCCAACAGCATTAAGGAAAGATAATCACTTAATTTTCGATTGAGGGGGCGGCCTTTTTTTATCTTCCATATGTGATTAAAAGAACTTTCAATATTGCCAATGACACGAATGATAGTCCAGAACAATACCACGATACCAACACCTGCAACCAATCCTCCCTTAGTGCTGGCCAATAAATTTTCTGCAAATTCGATGACTTGCATGACCATCGAGTCTTGATCAGGAACCTGTTCTATAATCTGTTCCCGCAGTTTTTTTTCAAACCCGAAGCCTTTGGCAATACCGAATAACATGGCAATAATCGGAACTATTGATAACAAGCTATAAAGTGTCAAAGCCGAGGCTCTTAACGCACAATGGTCTTTTACAAATCCATGCGCCGCTAAAATAAGAATTTTCAAATATTTAACAGC
>JALXCS010000372.1:1860-10415 GCA_026990815.1 Methylomonas sp.
GCCATGGCGAGAACGGAATGAAGTTTGGCGGGATTTAATAACCAAATACCCTCAGAAAAAAAATGACTCAATTTTCGAAACATAAATGAATAACTTCCTTTTTAGATTGTTAAATAAACTTTGAACCAGAAAAGAGAATTTTTCTGGCATAATAAATCAGCGATGAGAATGGTACAAATAATATTTAGATCTATTTTTGAATAACTGTTAACTTAACTAATGGCACAAGAAATCAAGCAGAGCCCATCAATTTGGATTGTAGATAACAATCGGAAAAATGCTGCGGAATTACAATCTTATCTACAACAATATGCTTGTGAAATTTTAGTTTTATCCAACGGTTTTCAATGCCTGGATGGATTAGAAAATATTAGACCAGATTTGATTATTATAGATATGGAATTGCCTGATCTAAATGGTATTGAGACGATTCGCAATATCAGAGCAAAATTTCCAGATCAAGACATTATTGCCATAGCAGAACAATTGCCTGATGACTATCAACAACATTTTTTTAATTCTGAAGAAATCACCTTTATTCTTAAGTCAGAGTTGTCAAAATCACTAAGCATTTGTCTAGCTGAAAAATTTGATCCGGCTTTGCAAAATAATCCTCAAGCAGTTTCAAAACAACAATCAGAAACCGACAAAATTTTGATTGCTGAAGACAATGAAATCAATTGCTTATTGTTAGAAAATCAGTTGTTAAGTCTGAATTGTACAGTTGATATCGCAAGGGATGGGGGCCAGGCAGTCGATAAATTATTAGAGACAACTTACGACCTGGCGCTTATTGATCTAAATATGCCGATTATGGACGGCGTAGATGTTGTAAAGACAGTAAGAAGCCAGTACGGGCCAAACCAGCAATTAAAAATGATTGCTGTCAGTGGTTTTGCAGAAAAGAGGCTGGAAAAAGCGGCTTTACGAAATGGCTTCGATAATTTCATCACTAAACCAGTTGATCTCAAAGAACTAGAAAAAATCTTGCAATCTACCGCCAAATAAGCCACCTATTATTGTACAGCTTACGATATCTCGGCTTTTGATAAAACTTCCAAGGCTGATTCATAATCTGGTTCCTCTGCTATTTCCTGAACCAACTGGCTATAAGTAATCTTGTTATTCTCATCAATAATCACGACTGCTCTCGCGGTTAATCCGCTAAGAATACTATCAATAATTCTGACACCATAATCATCAGAAAAGGAAGACCGGAACGTTGATAACGGAACGATGTCTTTTAATTTTTCTTTACCGCAAAAGCGATCCTGAGCAAAAGGTAAATCTGCAGAAATCATCAGCATCACGGTATTTTTTAGCCGATGGGCTTTTTCATTAAACTTGCGTGCTGAAATAGCACAAGTCGGTGTATCTAGGCTGGGAACAATATTAAGTAATTTTTTTTTGCCAGAAAAATCAGCTAAACAAACATCGACCAATCTGGAGCTAGTTAATAAAAAATCAGGTGCCATCTCGCCGGCAGAAGGCAATTCGCCACAAGTATGAATAGGTTTGCCTTGAAAAGTGATTTCACTCATTTTATTTATTTCTTTTTTTGATATGTTTGATAAGTCTTTTCCTTTTTTTAAGTTGTCGCTCCGTTAGTTTATTCTTCCGGCCATGAAAAGGATTTGACGATGATTTAAGATGAATTCTAACAGGGGTTCCATCCAGACCTAATTTGCTCCTGAAAAAATTCATCAGATAACGCTTGTAGGCATTTGCCAATGCTTCAGTCTGATTACCATGAATGACCACCACTGGGGGATTGTGACCTCCCTGATGAGCATATTTCAATTTCACCCGACGACCTTGAACCAATGGCGGCTGATGCATTTGTACAGCTTCTTCAAGAATTTTGCTAAGCAGTGAGGTCGACATGTCAATCATGGCTTTATCATGTAGCTCATGAACAACATCGAACAATTTGCCTACCCCGCTACCATGTAATGCAGAGATAGGGTGTTTCTGGGCATATTCCAAAAATGGTAATTTGACATCAATTTGCCTTTTGATGGTGTTTTTCTGATCGACACTCAATCCATCCCATTTATTCAGGCCGATAATAAGTGCGCGGCCAGCTTCAAGAACCAGACCCAGCAAATGAGCATCCTGATCAGTAACTCCTTCACTGGCATCAATAAGGTAAATCACGACATTTGCTTTTTCAATGGCTTGCAATGATTTGATGACACTGAATTTTTCTATCACTTGAGATATTTTGGCACGTCTGCGCATACCAGCGGTATCAATAAGTGTAAATGATTTACCATCACGTTCGAACGGGATAAAAATACTATCACGCGTAGTTCCTGGCTGATCAAAAACCACCACTCTTTCTTCACCTAGCAATCGGTTGACTAATGTCGATTTACCGACATTGGGCCTGCCAATAATAGCGATAGCAATTCCCTGCTCTGTTGGTTTTTGTGGTTGTTCATCAGTTTCCGGTATTAGCTCATCAACAGTGGCAAGCAGCTCGGAAACACCCCGTCCATGTGTAGCAGCAATGGTTACTGGTTTCCCCAATGCCAAATTATAGAAATCTGCAATTGCCTCATCAGGATTAATTCCATCAATTTTGTTAGCGACCAAAACCACTGGTTTATTTAATTTTCTGAGCATTTCAACAATGGCTTGATCAGAAGCATTCAAACCTTCCCTGGCATCTACCAGAAAAAAAACCAGATCTGCTTCTTCGAGTGCTAGTTGCACCTGGCGTCTTGCAAAGGTTTCAATACCAATCAAATCATCGGCAATACCTCCGGTATCAATCAGCAAGCAATCCCGATTGCCGCGTTTGATTCGACCATATTGACGGTCTCGAGTTAAACCAGGAAAATCTGCCACCAAAGCTTCCCTGCTTCGGGTCAAATAATTAAATAGTGTCGATTTCCCAACATTGGGTCGCCCAACTAGGGCGATAACTGGTAAAGACATTAAATTGGCTTGGCTCTTAAAGCGGCAATAGTGCCATCCTGAGCATAGATATAAACAATTTGATCAACCACGATCGGTTGGGTCTGAATAGCTTCATCTGTAATTTGAATTCTTCCTAATTGTCTGCCATCACTGGTCGATAGCCAATGAACGTAACCTTCAAAGTCCCCGGCAACAACATATTCATCATAAGCAACTGGTGCTGTCAACCTACGTTGATGAAGGTCCTTCTGGCTCCATAGCCCGGCACCATTACGTTGATCGAGTTGCCAAACATCACTTTCAGTATCAGTCAGATACAAATACTTCCAGTCATTGCTTAAGCCTGAATAAGAAGAAATATCTTCGTTTCGCCATAGTACATCGCCATCAAGAGCTAATACGGCACTCACCCCACCCTGATAACTGGCAATGAAAATAACACCGTCAGATTCAATCGGGTCAACATCCAAATCAACAAGACGTTCTACTTCCGAGCGGCCTCTTGGGATGGCAATACTGGTCTCCCAAACCAGTTTCCCGTCCCTCAATCGCAAGGCTATTAATTTGCCATTGGCAAAACCGCTAATGACTGTATTTTCAACAATAAGAGGTGTGCCGGATCCATGAATACTCAGCGTTGGAACACTTTTAATAAACACCCAAAGTTCTTTGCCCGTTGCCTCATCCAAAGCAATCTGTCGGCCATCTGTGGTACGAACAATCACTATCCCTTGATCGATCTTCGGAACAGATAATACTTCGCTGGAAACCTTGGCTGTCCACAATTCTTTTCCGGAATCAGTATCCAGAGCGATAACTTCAGCATCACTAGTACCCAGGACTACAGTTGATGAACCAATGCCGGGACCGCTGGAAATCGGTTTTTGTTTTTCAACGCTCCACAGCAACTTTCCATTTGAGGCGTCACGAGCTTCAACTAAACCTTCCCTGTCGGCAGTAATTATTTTTCCATAGGCTAAAGCAGGCACTAATTTCACATCCTGCTCATCAAAACCGACTCCAGTCTGCGCTTTCCATAAAAGCTCAATATTTATTTCAGGCTCATAGATGGTCAACTCGTTGGGTGGCTCAATATTATCTTCTCCGCCTGTAATATAGTCAGTTAAACTGCTGGCCGCCTCATCAAGCTGCTGCAATGCAGCGCATCCAGATATAATAAAGGAACAAAAAATTAAGACAGCAATGCGCATTATTCTTTGATTTCTTCTATTTCAGGCACGGAAATATCATCCAGTTTACTTTGCAATAATGGAGAAAAATTTCCGGTCCGCAAGGCATTCTGATAAGCAGTTCGTGCGACACCCAATCTCTTAAGTTCAACGTATAAATCACCCTTCAGTTCTTCATAGATTCCGGTAAAACTATCGCCAGCCTGGGGCTCCATATCTGCGATCAATTGCAATCCTTGTTCATATTCTCCAGTAGCCAACATGATTCTGAGGGTTCGAACTGTAGCCAGGTTTTTGATCACGAAATCAGAACTGGTCTTAAGTTTACCAAGAATTTCCTTGGTCGCAGGTATTTCATTTAACTGAATTTTGGCCTTAGCTTCTAATAACAAACCTATTTCGGCGTATGCTGTTGAACCAAATTCCTTTTCAAGTGCCTCACTGATTTTAATAGCTGTCACTGACTTATCTTCTTTAACAGCCAGCAATAATTGTTCATATATTGCTGACGCTTGAAGCGCCTTTCGTTCCTGGTTGCTTTTCCAGAAATTCCAGCCACCAATCATTGCTACACCAATAATAACTCCGGCAATGACAGATGTACCATTGGCTTTCCACCAGCGTTTTAGTGCTTCAACTTGTTCTTCGTCTGAATTGTAAACTTCCATCATATTGAGTAAATTTAAAAAATTTAAAAAAATAACAACTAATTAAGTACTTTTTTTAATAAATCAACTGCTTCTTCATGAGAAACAGTTTGTTGTTCATGATCTGAACGAAGCGGCTTAATGCTGATTTTGTGGGCTATTATCTCATCTTCACCAAGAACTAAAGCATATTTTGCGCCGCTTTTGTCAGCTTTCTTAAACTGACTTTTAAAACTGCCGCCACCACAATGCATCTGCAACTTCAAATCAGGCAGCTCCTTTCGAAATTTTTCAGCCAATTCAAACCCCGCCAGCTCGGCATTTTCTCCAACGCAAATTAAATATGCATCCACTAGTTGTGGTTCGGGCAATTGGCTGCTTTCTTCGAGAAGTGATAATAACCTTTCCATTCCCATAGCAAAACCAATCGCATGATTTGGTTTACCCCCTAATTGCTCAATCAGGCTATCATATCGACCTCCTGCACAAACAGTTCCTTGTGCGCCAAGTTTATCAGTTACCCATTCAAATACCGTTTTGCTGTAATAGTCCAAACCTCTAACAAGTCGAGGATTCAGAGTATACCGAATACCTAGATGATCTAGCTGCTGCGTCAGCTGAGCAAAATGTGCTTGACTTTGTTCTCCCAAAAAATCCATTAATATTGGTGCTTGAGAAATTAGCGCTTGCATTTTAGGGTTTTTACTGTCCAAAATACGCAATGGATTAGTTTTTAACCGGCGCAGGCTGTCCTCGTCCAATTGCTCAGGATAACTGGAGAAAAATTCAATTAATTGCTGTCGATAAACCAATCTTTCCTCGGTTGTCCCCAAAGAATTTAACTGCAATTCTAAATGGTCCAGGATACCTAGACGACGCCATAACCTAACTGTCAACAACAAAATCTCGATATCTATATCAGGACCTGGCATGCCGTAGGTTTCAACGCCTAGCTGAATAAATTGACGATACCTGCCTTTCTGCGGTCTTTCATGACGAAACATCGGACCGTAATACCAAAGACGTTGTATCTGATTATGCAGCAGACCGTGTTCGAGACAGGCCCTCAAACACCCAGCTGTTCCTTCAGGACGTAAGGTTAGTGAACCACCATTTCGATCATCAAAGGTATACATTTCTTTTTCGACGATATCAGTAACTTCGCCAATTGAGCGTTTGAATAATTCAGTTTTTTCAACAATGGGCAAGCGAATTTCTTTATATCCATAACAGCTCATGACCTCTTTGACAATCCGCTCAACATATTGCCAATGCGGTGTAGAATCCGGCAATACATCATGCATGCCGCGAATTGCTTGAATGTTCCTTGCCATTCTCTTTAATTATTTCTCTAGCAGAAGCTTTTCTGCTTCAGGCGAATCCGGAAACTGCCTTAATAAAGAAGCACGATATTGCTCAGCCTGTTGCTCAGCGCCTAATGCAGTTTCAATTCGATAGCCTAAATATAAGGAGTTTGCGGGTTGAAATTTTCCCGAAGCACTAAAAAAACGTTCAAGATATGCTCTTGCAGACATATATTTGCCATCATCGTAATAAATCTCGGCCATTGCCAATAAAGCTGGCGCATGTTCAGGATTTTGCAGTAATGCTTTTTTAAAAAACAACATAGCCTTTTGCTTGTGCCCTTGTCGTAATTGACAATGCCCCAGGTTTGTTAAAACCTGCCAATGAATCTGGCTGGTTGGATCGCTTGCTGCAGAACGCAAGTATTTTCCAGCCTGAGAAAATTTTCCTTGTTCGCAAAGGAACCGGCCAAAATTATTCTTAATTCTTGCATCATCTGGAGCTAATGAAATGGCAATGTCAAAATGTTTTTTAGCAATGTCTGGTTCGCCGAGCCTGCCATATAAAACGCCCAAAGTATTATGAGTTTGAGCGTCTTTAGGGTCTATTTCCAGAGCTTTAATTAAATTCTCTTTCGCTTCTTCCAGCTTACCTAACTGATAATATCGAACCCCTAATTCCCGATAAAGATCAGTTTGTTCCTGTTTGCTTAGTTTTTTAACTGTCTTGGTGTTTTGACTACAGCCAAAAACAAACAAAACCACAAAAATCGAGAAAAAAATTTTTTTAAGCTGCATGTTCTGTCTTCATAAGTTTGATTTTTTGAGTACGACGGCTTTTATCAGCCACTTTTCCAACCAGTTGCCCGCAGGCGGCATCAATGTCTTCCCCCCTGGTTTTACGTACAGTAACAACCAGACCCGATCGATGCAAAATATCCCTGAATTTCTGTACTCCATTGTTTGAAGTACAAAGATATTCCGAACCAGGAAAAGGATTAAAAGGGATTAAATTGATTTTGCAGGAAATTTTCTTTAGTAACCTGACTAATGTTCTGGCGTCCGATTCAGAGTCATTAATTCCTGCCAGCATTACATATTCAAAAGTAATATGTCGCCTGGGTGCGCTTTTAACATAATGGCGGCAGGCATTCAAAAGTTCATTCAAGGGATATTTTTGGTTGATGGGAACCAGCTGATCACGAAGTTCATTCGTTGGGGCATGCAGAGAAACTGCCAGACTGACATCGCAAGCCTCAGTGAGACGATACATTGCCGGAACCACCCCGGAAGTACTAAGCGTAACTCGCCGCTTGGACAAGCCATAAGCAAAGTCATCCATCATTAAATTCATGGCTGCAACAACATTGTTGAAATTCAGAAGCGGTTCACCCATTCCCATCATGACAACATTGCTGATTTTTTGCTGCTCTCCCAATAACTGTTGGGCCACAAAAAGTTGCCCAATAATTTCAGCGACAGACAAATTGCGATTAAAGCCCTGCCGTGCTGTCGAGCAAAAAGAACAAGCCAAGGAACAGCCAACTTGAGAGGATACGCAAAGTGTTCCGCGGCCAATTTCAGGTATAAAAACAGTCTCGACCCGGTTTCCACATGACATTTCCAAAAGCCATTTTCTGGTTCCATCTGCGGCAATGGTATCGAAAGCGATTTCTGGAGCAGAAATTGTACAGTTTTCTTCCAGGTAATGGCGCAGAGATTTACTTAAATTGCTCATTAGGCTGAAATCAGTGACTCCAGTCTGATGAATCCATTTAAGGATCTGGGTGGCGCGATAGGGCTTTTCTCCTATGCCAGCAAAAAAAGAAACCAGACCCTGTCGGTCGAAATCCAGTAAATTAACGGGTTCTTGGACAGATTTCATTTTCTGAAAAAAAGAAAGCAATTTCTTGTTTAGCTGTATCAGGACCATCAGAGCCATGCACGGCATTTTCATCAATGCTGTCAGCAAAATCTGCGCGGATGGTTCCGGGAGCGGCTTCGGCAGGATTGGTTGCTCCCATTATTTCGCGATGCCTGGAAATAGCATTTTCGCCTTCAAGTATCTGCATCATCACGGGGCCGGAAATCATGAAGGCGACAAGATCATTAAAAAAAGGACGTTCTTTATGCACGGCATAAAAACCTTCTGCCTGTTCCCTGGTTAAATGCAGCATTTTTGCAGCAATAATTTTCAGGCCGTTTTTTTCAAAACGGGTATAAATTTCGCCAATAACATTTTTGGCAACTGCATCAGGTTTAATAATTGAAAAAGTTTGCTCTACGGCCATTTTGTTTTAAACTCCATTATGGTTGTCAATTAAAATCAGCCGGCCATTATACTCCAATTCAAGCTATTACACGACATCCCTTTGTTTTCATATTAAAAACATTGGATTTAAGCCACTAACCGCCAGTTTCTTAAGGCATATTGTCAATCTCATTACCTTCTTTATCAGGTAGCATTAAATCTTCTTTACTGACGCCTA
>JALXCS010000373.1 GCA_026990815.1 Methylomonas sp.
ACGCGCTTTCAGGAGGAACAAAAAGCATTGCAACCCTTGCCAGCCGATGATTTTATCGATTTTACCGAGCTGAGTGGTAGTGTTCAAAAATCTGTGTCATTTTCATAAAATGACACAGATTTTTGAACACTACCTCAAATTTCCCTAAATCGTGCAATGCGATAAAAAAAAGTACAATGGATTTGCTCTTATCTTTATTAAGCTCAATTTGTTGAGAAATTTGATTTAAAAGCACAGCAGATTTTTGTAACCAGATATCTGCTACAGCAACTACATCCAGGCAGTGATATGGCAACAAATGATAATCTTCGCCTTCACCTTCTTTCGGCTTGGCTTTGCCCCAATAGCGGTAATACAATGGTATTGTTTGTGTTTGCATACATCCAACCTTTTTGCAAAAGTATTTTCTAAAATGCATTATCCACAGCCACTGCCTCATTTCGTGAGGCAGTAAAATTTAATCGTAAATTCTTTTCATTGCCATGATTTTGTCTTTAACCGCTTGCCGTAAAAAACCGGGCGCAATAACTTCAACATCAGAACCATGTTTCAAAATATCCATTATCAACTCCCGACTGTCACTAAAGGGCAGACTGAGTTGATAACGTCCATCCTCTAGCCATTTTCCTTGTTGCTCTGGATGCCAGTGTTCTTCTGCCACCCATTTCGCTCTTTCCTTGCTGAATTCAAGAATGGCAATCTGTTCGGCTTTGCCGCTAAAGATGCCGTAAGAGGCATGAATAAATTCATCCAATTGCTTTTGTGGAATAACTTTAATGACGTTGTCTTGTACTTGAACAGCGAAAATTCTATCCACAGCAAATAGTCTTAGCTGGTTCCGGTAATGGCAATAAGCCACCAGATACCAGTTTTCACGATAATAGACTAGTTTCTGGGGAAAAATTGTCCGTTTGGTGATAACATTATCACCTCTTGACCGATAGTGTATTTGCAGGGTTCTTCCGCTAAACAGTCCAGTTGCAATACGTTTGAATTGACCATCATCGGACAATCGTCTGCCAATGGAAGGAAAATAAATTTTGTCCGCAAGCACTGGTTGTGGACTATTTTCACGGCTGAGCATTTCTGCAATTCTTTGCTCCAGGCTGGCAATCTGTTGGCTTAATATGCCGGGTGTAATGTTTTGTAAAATTTGCTGGCAAATCAACAAACCATGCAATTCTTCGGCATTGAACCACAGACCAGGAAGTTCATACCGTTTGCAGGAAGAGCTTTGGTTGTAGAAGTAACCATTTGCCTTACGATCGTATTCTAATGGTGCATCTAGGTAATCACGCAGCGTTTCGATGACGCGATCTGCCGTTGCGCGAGAACATTCCAAATTTTCTTGAATTTTTTTTAGGGCGACAGGGTAGCGGTGATTGCTGAGCAAGCTATGTAACCGGTAAATTCTGTCGAAACGATCCATTTTCCTTTACAACATATAAAAGCCAAAATCATACTGCTGCTCGGAATATAAATTATTTATCCGGTTATTTTTACCCAATATTCCGCACCCCTAAATAAGAAAAATTAGAACTAATGACAAAAAAGGTGATTTCATTCATATGCCTTGCATTGTGCATTGCCGGAAATAATTTTCAAATACACTCTAAATGTCAAAATATTTTACTTTTCTCGTAGAATCTATGCGTTTTGCTTAAAAGTAGTTTGTGGCTCATGTGCGGTAAGCTGATTTTATTTCAGATTATAAATCTCATCTTGCTTAAACGCTAATGTTGTGATTCTCACAAATTCTAATCTTGGAGCAACCCTAATAATAGATTTGTAAGAATCTGTCTTACGGGTAACTTGCTTTACGGGTAAAACAGTTCCCACATACCAAATTCATTTAGTAAAGAAATTAGCAAAAAAAACCCCGGCCATCATAGAGATAGCCAGGGTCGTATTTAAAGCGAAAGGTGCTTTAAGAGAGCGATTACATCATGCCGCCCATGCCGCCCATTCCACCCATGCCGCCCATATCAGGCATTGCAGGAGCTGCTTTTTCATCAGCAGGCTCATCAGCCACCATCACTTCTGTGGTAATCATCAAGCCAGCGACTGAAGCTGCATTTTGTAATGCAGAACGAGTTACTTTGGCCGGGTCTAAAATACCCATTTCAATCATATCGCCATATTCACTCGTTGCGGCATTGTAACCATAGTTACCAGAGCCATTAGCCACTTCGTTCAATACCACGGATGCTTCCCCGCCTGCATTGGTGACGATTTGACGTAAAGGCTCCTCCATGGCACGACGAAGAATTTTGATGCCAACAGTTTGGTCATCGTTCTCGCCTTCGAGGTCTTTCAAACTTTCAAGAGCACGAATCAAGGCAGTACCACCTCCGGCAACCACACCCTCTTCAACCGCTGCGCGAGTTGAATGCAAAGCATCTTCAACACGGGCTTTTTTCTCTTTCATTTCAACTTCAGTTGCAGCGCCAACTTTAATGACGGCAACACCGCCAGCCAACTTGGCCAAACGCTCCTGAAGTTTTTCTTTGTCGTAATCTGAGGTTGCTTCATCAATCTGGGCACGGATCTGATTAACACGACCTTTGATCTGTTCTTCAGAACCAGCACCATCGATAATGGTTGTATTTTCTTTGGTAATTTGAACTTTTTTCGCTGTTCCCAATTGATCCAGCTCAGCTTTTTCAAGTGACAAACCAACTTCTTCAGAAATGACTGTACCACCAGTCAAAATAGCGATATCTTCCAGCATTGCTTTACGACGATCACCAAAACCCGGCGCTTTTACCGCGGCAACTTTAACGATACCACGCATGTTATTAACAACCAATGTTGCCAATGCTTCACCTTCGACATCTTCGGCAATAATTAACAATGGACGACTTGATTTTGCAACACCTTCCAGAATCGGTAATAAATCACGGATATTAGAGATTTTTTTGTCGAACAACAAGATATATGGATTTTCAAGTTCGACACTCATGCTATCCTGATTGTTGATGAAGTAAGGTGACAAATAGCCACGATCAAACTGCATGCCTTCAACAACTTCCAGTTCATTTTCCAGACCTGAACCTTCTTCGACAGTGATTACACCTTCCTTGCCGACTTTTTCCATTGCTTCGGCGATGATAGTACCAACTGATTTGTCAGAGTTGGCTGAAATAGTACCAACCTGAGCAATGGCATTGTTATCAGCACATGGTGTTGCAGCTGCTTCGATTGCTTTTACTGCTTCAGTTACAGCCTTATCAATACCGCGCTTCAAATCCATTGGATTCATTCCCGCAGCTACTGATTTCAATCCTTCGTTCACGATAGACTGTGCCAAAACAGTTGCTGTTGTAGTGCCATCACCCGCGACATCAGATGTTTGAGAGGCGACCTCTTTTACCATCTGTGCGCCCATATTTTCGAATTTATCTTTCAATTCGATTTCTTTTGCTACTGACACACCATCTTTAGTGATGGTTGGCGCGCCAAAGCTTTTTTCTAAAACTGCATTACGGCCTTTTGGTCCTAATGTTACTTTTACTGCATTCGCTAAAATATTAACGCCCGCCGCCATTAAAACGCGTGCGTCTCCACCAAATTTTACGTCTTTTGCTGCCATTTTTCTTTCCTGAATTCTATAAAAAAGTTAGAAACAATCGTAGGCTTAGCCCAAGATTCCCATGATGTCGTCTTCACGCATAACAATGAGCTCTTCGCCATCAACCTTGACTTCTGTTCCGGAATATTTACCAAACAGTACTCTATCGCCAACCTTGACATCCAACGGACGAATATCACCATTTTCTAGTAACTTGCCATTCCCTACAGCCAAAACCTCGCCTTCGCTTGGTTTTTCTGCGGCTGAACCAGGTAGCACAATACCACCAGCAGTGGTAGTTTCTTCTTCGACACGTTTAACGATGACTCGGTCGTGTAACGGACGTATTTTCATCAATGTTCTCCTAACAAAATTAAGAAGGTTAAAAAAAATTATTAGCACTCGCTATCTATGAGTGCTAATAATAATATGCTTTTGCAGTCTGTCAAGTATTTTGGCATTATTTCCTGTCAATTTTTTATATTTCAACCATCATGAATGACCAACAACTACTCCGTTACAGCCGCCAGATCATGCTTCCCCAGGTCGATATTTCCGGCCAGGAAAAACTGCTCCAGGCAAAAATTCTAATTATCGGCGCCGGCGGTCTCGGCTGCCCTGCTGCTATTTATTTAGCGGCCGCGGGTATCGGTCAAATCACAATTTATGATGATGATAAGGTTGACCTGTCCAATATACAACGACAAATTGCGCATTACACAGACGATGTAGGGACGGAAAAAGTGATTTCAACCCTTGAGACCTTAAAAAAAATAAATCTCGATGTAAATGTCAAAGCAAAAAGCCAACGCTTAGCAGGAAAATTGCTGGAAGATGAAGTCGCTCAGGCCGATGTGGTTTTGGATTGCAGCGATAATTTCAGCACTCGTTTTGACATTAACCGGGCTTGCGTAAAACATAATACACCTTTGGTATCTGCCGCAGCAATCCGATTTGAAGGACAAGTCTCAATTTTCACCCCCGGAAAAAATAACAGTCCATGTTATAACTGCCTGTACGCAGACAATGGAGAAGAAATGCAAAGCTGCGCTACCAATGGGGTAATAGCTCCTATCACCGGAATAATTGGCAGCATTCAAGCACTTGAAGCACTAAAAATTGTGCTAGAGATCGGCGAAACGCTAACAGGCAGGCTCCTGTTGCTGGACGGGTTGACTATGGAATGGCAAACAATGAAATTAAAAAAAAACCAGAACTGCCCGACTTGCGGATGTTGAAAAGCTACTAAATCACCATCCGCTTACTTCCCGGAACTTATTTTTTTAATAGACCGTTTACAAAACCTATCGCTTTATCAACCAAATCAGCAACTACGGATGGACTATCTCCGTGCGGTTCAATATCACCAAAAGGATTGCCGGATTTTTTGGTATACATATAAATAAAGTAGCCTAAAGGCGCAAATGCTAGAAAACCCACAATCCACATTACAATAAAAAGCTCAATAACTTCACCAGTCATGTTTATTTCTCCAAAATAATTCTTAAGTATAAATATAACCTCCATTTCGCCAGCCAACAAGTTTTTATCTCAATAAACACCAAATTATCGACATTAATTCAGAAATATTTGCAAACAGGCACCATTGAAAGCAGCTTTCAAAGTTGCGCTTGCTGATTTATCATCGTATACTTTAAATCAGCTTACTTGATCAAGCTAGCATAATAACTTGTTATAAAAACTCTGGAGGTTTTACAATGAAATGGGAAACACCAAGCTACACTGATTTACGTTTTGGCTTTGAAGTCACAATGTACATCTACAACCGTTAATAGCGGCAAGTTTAGAAAAAAAGGGGTTCTTTTGAACCCTTTTTTTTTGTCCAATATTTTGCGTCTAACTATCTCGCATAGTATGATTCTGCTCTCTTATCAACTTCCCAAATAACTATGAAAATTAGAGTTCTTGGCTCCGGTGCGGGCGGCGGCTTCCCTCAGTGGAATTGCAATTGCCGAAATTGTCATGGTGTTCGACATCACACGATCAGGGCAACGCCTCGTACCCAGTCTTCCATTGCAGTCAGTACTGACAATAGAAACTGGCTGCTATTTAACACATCACCCGATATTCTTGCGCAGTTACACGCATCCCCAGAAATTCAGCCCAAAGAAGGCGTACGCGACACAGGAATCAAGGCAATCATGCTGATTGACAGCCAAATTGACCATACCACCGGCCTGTTAATGCTACGAGAAGGAAAACCACTCGATGTATATTGTACTGAAATGGTCAAGCAGGATTTAAGCACCGGCTTCCCGGTATTTAAAATGCTCGAAGATTATTGCACCGTTAATCATCACCCCATTCCTTGCGATGGCAGCAGCTTTACCATTCCAGGCATTGAAGATTTGCGCTTTTACACCCATGCATTAAAAAGTAAAGCGCCTCCTTATTCACCTCATCGCAACGACCCACATGACGGCGATAATGTCGGCGTCATTATTGAACAAATCTCCACCGGCAAAAAAGTTTATTACTCGCCAGGGCTGGGAGAAATTGAGCCACACGTCATGAACGCAATGCAAGCAGCTGATTGCGTGATGGTGGATGGCACTTTCTGGACTGACGATGAAATGTCCAGCCAGAATATCAGCCCTAAAAAAGCCCGTGAAATTGGCCATCTGCCTCAATCTGGAGAAGGCGGGATGATTGAAATTTTAAATAAAGTGGAAAATACTCGCAAAATATTGATCCATATCAATAACACCAATCCTATTTTGGACGAAGATTCCGACCAGCGTAAAATACTGGATGCTGCCGGTATTGAAGTCAGTTATGACGGTATGGAAATTATTTTATAAGGTATTTAGCAATGAGCCCAACAGAACAACCCTGGACCCGAGAAGAATTTGAAGCCCAATTGCGGGGCATGGAAAAATATTACCACATTCATCATCCCTATCACACCATGATGAACAAGGGTGAACTCAATAAAGAGCAACTTCAAGGCTGGGTGGCTAACCGGTTTTATTATCAGATCATGATTCCGATTAAGGATGCTAATATCCTGGCTAATTGCCCTGACAGGGAAACCCGCGCCCTTTGGATTCAACGCATCCTGGATCACGACGGCCATCCTGGCGACCCTGGCGGTATTGAAGCCTGGATTCAACTAGGAATGGCTGTGGGCCTAACTCGGGAAGAAATTACTTCACTAAAGCATGTTCTGCCTGGCGTAAAATTTGCCGTTGACGCCTATGTAAATTTTGCCCGCAAATCAGATTGGCATGAAGCGGCCAGCTCCTCGTTAACGGAACTTTTTGCTCCAAAAATTCACAAACAAAGGCTGGATAATTGGCCAGAACTCTACCCTTGGGTTGAGCAGGAAGGTTATACCTATTTTCGTAAACGCCTATCTGAAGCGCGACGCGATGTTGAGCATGGCCTGCAAATTACGCTGGACTGGTACAAAACTCGGGAACAACAGGAAAAAATGCTGTCGATCCTGAAGTTCAAACTGGATGTTTTATGGTCAATGGCTGACGCAATGTACATGGCCTATATTCACCACATGCCCCCTTATTACAATATTAACGACTAACCTCGCAAATGGCACTTGATCCTGATTTACCGATTCGCTTTTCACCCATGCACCGGCTGCAATGGGAAGAAGCACAACAAAAAGATGTTATTCTGTATCCAGAAGGCATGGTGGAGCTCAACCAAAGCTCCGCTGAAATTCTTAAACTTTGTGATGGCAGCAGAAATCTGGAGCAAATTGTGACTGAACTGGAAGCAAAATTTGCTGCCACTGGTCTTAAAGATGATATTCTTGGATTTTTACAGGTAGCTTTACAAAATGGCTGGATCCAACAAAGCTAACATAACCCCTCCGCGCTGGTTACTGGCAGAACTCACCTATTCCTGTCCGTTACAGTGCCCTTATTGCTCCAACCCTTTGGACTATGCTAAATATCCTTCAGAACTCAGCACCGAAGACTGGAAACGCGTACTCAGCCAGGCCCGAAAAATGGGCGCAGTTCAACTAGGCTTTTCTGGCGGCGAACCTTTAACTCGCCAAGATTTACCAGAACTGGTTAAACACGCTAGAGAACTCAGCTACTACTCTAATCTAATCACTTCCGGCTATGGTCTTGATGAGGAAAAAATCATCCGGCTAAAAAATGCCGGACTCGACCATATCCAGGTCAGTATTCAGGCCAGCACTCAGGAGCTGAACGACCACCTTGCCGGCACAGAATCCTTCCAACATAAAAAACAGGTCGCTCATTTAGTCAAAAAACATGGCTATCCGATGGTGTTGTGCGTAGTCATTCATCGGGAAAACATCCATCAAATACAACAAATCCTGGAAATGGCGGAAGGACTGGGTGCAGATTACCTAGAGTTGGCTAACACTCAATATTATGGCTGGGCGCACTTAAACCGTGATTTATTATTACCCACAAAAGAGCAATTTCTAGAGGCAGAAAAAATCGCCCAGGCTTTTAAAGAAAAAGTCGCCGGCAAAATGAAAATCTACTATGTCATCCCTGATTTTTATGAAGACCGCCCTAAAGCCTGTATGAATGGCTGGGGAACGACTTTTTTAACCATCGCACCCGATGGCACCGCCTTGCCGTGCCATTCCGCCAGAGAATTACCCGGCCTTGACTGCCCTAATGTCAAAGATTACAGCATCGAAGAAATCTGGAACGAATCCAAAGCCTTCAATTTTTTCCGGGGTGATGACTGGATGAAAGAACCTTGTCGTAGCTGCGATGAAAAGCACAAAGATTACGGTGGCTGTCATTGCCAAGCCTATCTTTTGACCGGCGATATGTATAATGCCGACCCGGTTTGCAGCAAATCGCCTGAACATCATGTGATTGAAGAAGCGATTCAGGCTGCAAAACAAGTTGCAAACGACCCTAACGAAGCGCCTTTAATATTCCGTAACACCAAAGCCTCTAAAAAATTTTTTTAGAGCTTCTCTTTTCCTCAAAAAAGATTAATCATTTTCCGCAATTTGTTGCAGTTCAGGTTTATCAATATCAACAACAAGCGGATCAGAAGTTTGCCGAATCACACCGAAACGTTTATATTCAGCAATGATTCGGCTCGCTGTTTCAGTCGTAATTCCCAGTAATGCACCTATGTCTTCTCTCCCAAGCAAAAGAGATTTCCCCAGCCCTTGCTCACAATTTTTTTCCAAATAAAGTAATAAATTTGCTACCCTTTTTTTGGCAGAACCCACTGTTAAATGTGCCAACCAAATATCCGCATCGGAAACAGCTTTTTGCCAACGAGATGTCAATCTTTTATGAAGTCTTGGCGATTCCCGATTTAATCGCTCAATTTCCTCAACAGGAATACGGCAAATGGAGGTTTTTTGCAATACAATTGCCTGATGTAAATAGGGAGTAGCATTAAGCGCCTCCATTCCCCCTACATCACCTTGCCGTAGTAGTCTAACAATTCGATAATTGCCATTGGGCAACCAATGAACCAATTTCACCATTCCGGAACGAATGGTAAAAATGAATTTGGGAGGCATTGACTCATTGTACAGGGTTTCACCTACCTCTAGATCATAATCATCAATGGGCAAATGGATTAGATTAAAATCCTCCTGAGTTAAGTCCGCAAATAAAACCAGATTGCGGATCTCGCAATTTCGACATTTCTCAGCGCTTTCCCAAGCGGAATTAATTAATGCTAATTTCATAATCTGAGATTGATAATTCTCAATGTGCCAATGTAAATCTGGATGGTAGCATATCGGGCGAGGAAGGGATGAAATATGAAACGGAGGTAGTTATGAAAAACCAACATATAAAAATAATTTTAGTTAGCCTAGGTGTTAGCAATACCGCGATTTGTTTAGCAGAAGATCTGAACAGCTCTGAACCCGAATACTTACCTAAAATAATACTAGAAGGCCAAATTCTAAGACCCGGAACGGTGGGTATTTTGCCAAACCAGGGCGGCATCAACAAAGGCTAACAACCCGTGACCATAAATATAATAGCGGGTGATTTGATTACCGGCATTGGCTCCGGCCAGCAGGTTGCCTGCGGCATCGTAGATATATTTTGTGATCTGGCCGTTTCTGGTTGCTCTAATCCGGTTGCCCACGCCATCGTAAATATAGTTGTTGTTGCCGTAGCTGATCAGGCGATGAGCATAATCAAAGCTGAAAGTCGTCCCGTTTTTGGTTTTCAGTTGACCTTCGTTGTCATAGGTAAAACTATCTGATCCGGCACTGTTCAGACGATTTTTCTTGGCATTATAGCTGTAGTTTTGATTGTGGTTAATCAGCTTTTCCGGTAACTGCGGCGCTTCAACCAGGGCCTTGATGCGGTTACCACTCGCGTCCAGGGTGTATTGGTAAATGGCGATAGTTACGCTCAGGTTGGTTTTGCTGTGGGTAATGGTGAAATTAGGTATTGACAGGTTGGGTAGAACAATAACAAAAACCAACCTTTAAGGATTCGAAATTGTTGGGGTTCGTTCCTCACCCCAACTTACTGCGCTAACACCGGCATGTATGACAGTTTGATTAAGTTTAAGGAATGGAGTTATAAACCAAGGGCGCTGTAAATGAGGAAGTGCTTTAGTTCAGCTATGAGATATTTTGTTTGAGCAGGAAGGATATATCTGTGCTCATTTGCTCGGAAGATAACCAATTGGAACCAGGCGCGCAGAGCAGCATCGGCTCTAATAATGTAAGTGCTTGGTAGTGTTCAAAAATCTGTGTCATTTTCATAAAATGAAGAAATAACAAAGAGGAAGATTGATGACACACACATTTAATTTCGAACAAGCCATTAAGGATTTACAGTCAGGAAAAGATTTAACGGG
>JALXCS010000374.1:0-380 GCA_026990815.1 Methylomonas sp.
AAGCTCGTCTTTAATATCAACTGCTGGTGCCCATTCTTCTTTTGCAATGGAACCTTCTCCGGTTTCATCTTCTCGACTCCTTTCCAGCTCTTTTTGTAACTGACTCAATAAACTCCACGGTTCATAACGTGTAATAGCCATAACTTGTTCCTCCTATAAAAATTAATATAAATTATCGCCTTTCATGAAAGGATATATGGTTTAAGTTTTTTTTTTCAAGCCACCCAAACCCGAGTATTACGGAACATTCTCATCCAGGGACCAAATTCAGACCAATGATTGGGATGCCAGGAGTTTTGCAAGGTTCTAAAACAACGTTCCGGATGAGGCATCATTATTGTAAATCTGCCATCTTCATTGGTTACTGAGGTAATTCCGAA
>JALXCS010000374.1:390-3143 GCA_026990815.1 Methylomonas sp.
TTGGCAGGAAATTGCTCTGTTGCATTACCTTGATTATCAATATAAGCCAATGCAACCATTGCTTTATTTAGCACCAGCTCAGAACTAAAAGCAAATTCAGCACGCCCTTCTCCATGAGCAACTGCCACTGGAATTTTCGAACCTTCCATTCCTGAAAAAATAATTGATGGCGATTTTTTCACTTCCACCATTACCACCCTGGCCTCAAACTGCTCTGACCGATTTCTCTTGAACGAAGGCCATTGTGCGGCACCAGGAATCAATGTCTTGATCCCAGCCATCATCTGACAACCATTACAAACTCCCAAGGCAAATGTATTGTCACGTGCAAAAAAAGTGCTGAATTGGTCTTTGGCCCTTTCATTAAAAAGAATCGACTTGGCCCAACCACCACCAGCACCTAAAACATCCCCGTAAGAAAAACCACCACAGGCAACAAGCCCTACAAAGTCATCCAATTTGGATCGACCATGAATGATATCGGTCATATGAATATCGATAGCTGAAAATCCGGCTGCATCAAAAGCCGCGGCCATTTCAACATGGCCATTAACGCCTTGTTCCCGCAATACAGCAATTTTAGGTTTTGTTAGATGGATAAACGGGGCGGTAACATCGTCATTAGGATCAAAACTTAGTTCAGCATGTAACCCAGGATCATCATCGTACAAAATTTGATCATATTGCTGTTTTGCACACTCCGGATTATCCCGCAATGCTTGCATTTTATAGCTTGGCTCTGCCCAGAATCTTTGCAACTGTTTCCTGGATGCAGAAAAAATCCGGTTTTCTACAACCTGAATTGTAAATTGTTGATTATTTGTTATTTCACCGATCACATGAGTACAAGCGGCCAAACCGAAATTTTCCAATTTTTTTAAAACTGCTTGCTGATTGGATTTTGTTACCTGGATGACAGCACCCAGTTCTTCACTGAATAATGACGGCATGATTGAATCAGCCCATTGCCTCAAATCAATGGAAATACCCAACCGGCCAGCAAACATCATTTCTGCCAAGGTCGTAAACAAGCCACCGTCAGAACGATCGTGATAAGCCAGAATCAATTCTTGCTGATTAAGATCTTGAATTGCACCAAAAAAATCTTTAAGTTGCTGGGCATCATCCAAATCCGGCGCGTCATTTCCTATCTGTTTATAGGTTTGCGCTAGAACTGAGCCTCCCAGACGATTTTTCCCATTGCCAAGGTCAATGAGAATCAATATACTCTCCTGATCCCTTAATTGTGGTGTCAAAGTTTTTCTGACATCTGTCACTGGCGCAAAAGCTGAAATGATCAATGAAACCGGCGCTGTCATGATTTTTTCCTGATTTCTATCTTTCCACACCGTTTTCATCGACAAGGAATCCTTACCAACGGGTATTGCAATCCCCAGTTCAGGACATAATTCCATGCCTACAGCTTTCACTGTATCAAATAAATTTGCATCTTCACCAGAATGACCAGCAGCCGCCATCCAGTTAGCAGAAATCTTCACGCTTGATAAATCTTGAATCCGAGCTGCTGCCAAATTGGTTAAGGCTTCGGCAATTGCCATGCGCCCAGAAGCCGGACCATTCACGACGGCAAGCGGAGTACGCTCCCCCATAGCCATTGCTTCCCCTGTAACTGCTTGAAAACCAGTCGCAGTTACTGCAACATCGGAAACTGCAACCTGCCAGGGACCAACCAGTTGATCACGCGCTACCAATCCAGTTACTGAACGATCACCGATGTGAATTAAAAAGCTTTTATCTGCAACTGCTGGAAATGACAATACCCGTTCAACGGCCTGTTCCAAATCAATTCCTGCTGAATCAAACTGGTGTAAAACAGGCTTGATGCGTTTCACATTACGTAACATTTTTGGTGGTTTGCCAAACAGCAAAGACATGGGAATATCAACTGCTTTATTGCCAAACAAGCTATCAGGGAGCTGTAAATGCTGATCTTCAGTTGCCTTACCTATAACAGCAAACAAACAATGCTCGCGCTCACAAAACGACTTAAACAACGGCAGTGAATCAGGTTTGATTGCCACTACATAACGTTCCTGGGCTTCATTACACCAGATTTGCATGGGTGACATGCCTTGATCAGCATTGGGGACGTTCCTGAGTTCAAAACAACCGCCCCGATCGCAATCATGGATAATTTCGGGAACAGCATTGCTCAGCCCACCTGCACCAATATCATGTATGGAAATAATCGGGGTTGCTTCACCCAAGGCATTACATTGATTAATCACCTCCTGACATCGTCTTTCCATTTCTGGGTTTTCCCTTTGCACCGAAGCAAAATCCAGAGACTCGGCACTTTCGCCTGAAGTTTGAGAGGATGCTGCTCCACCGCCTAATCCAATCAACATCGCCGGACCGCCCAAAATAATGATTAATGATTCAGGCGGTATAGGCTGTTTTTCCACCAGCATGGGCCTAATGCTGCCGACCCCGCCAGCAATCATGATTGGCTTGTGATAGCCTTTGTATTCGCCCGGTTTACCGTCACCGACAGTTTGTTCAAAACTGCGAAAATATCCAGCTAAATTCGGCCTACCAAATTCATTATTAAATGCTGCGCCTCCGACTGGTCCCTGTAACATTATTTCCAGGGCTGAGGCAATACGCTCAGGCTTTCCGGCATCAATTTCCCAGGGCCTTTGATATCCGGGAATATTCAAATGTGAAACGGTAAAACCGGTCAACCCTGCTTTAGGCTGGGAACCTCTGCCTGTTGCACCCTCGTCCCTGAT
>JALXCS010000375.1:0-2582 GCA_026990815.1 Methylomonas sp.
GAATAATAATCGCCAATATCAATCTTTTTTCTTTCCTCGGGAAAAGACTTGATCAAATATTCACCCTCACAGTTTTTCACCAATAAATCCGCTAAATCTTTCAATGAAACAACTTCTGATGCACCCAGATTAAAAACCTGGCCATAAGCCTGATCAGAATTGGCAGCGATCAAAAAAGCATCAACCACATCATCGACAAAATTAAAATCACGCAACTGCTCCCCCCCCCATACTTCAAATGGCTGGTGTTCCAATAGCAACCGGATCCAGACGCCAACAAAAGTTTGCCGGGCATCCTTTATTCGCATCCCAGGACCATAAGTATTGGTTAGGCGCAGCACACAAGCAGAAAGCCCGTAGACCTGATGGTAAAGCAGATGGTACCATTCACCGGCAGTTTTATTGATGCCGTTTACATCCACAGGAACAATCGGATGTTTCTCGTTAACCGGCAAATACTGAGGTCGACCATAAATCTGCCGGGTACTGGCAAAAACTATTCGAATATCTGGGTTATTTAATCGACATGCTTCCAAAATAGACAATTGTGCTTTTGCATTGATTTCCAGATCGGCAACAGGGTTCTGCATGGAATCCATGTGACTGGTTTGACCCGCCATATTGAACAAATAATCTTGATCCTTAACTAAATAACGCATTGCATGAGGATCACGCACATCTGTGATATTTAACTGAATATGCTCTCTAATATTTTGCAGATTAAACAGGTTTCCACCAAATTCAGGAATCATTGAGTCAGCAATGGTTACCACGGCACCTTGTTTAACCAACCGTTTGGCGATGGCTGAACCAATAAAACCGGCACCACCAGTAATCAAAACTTTTTTGCCAGAAAATAATTGCTTAATCATGGTTTAATTTTTTCTGGCCAAGATGACATTATCCAAATATAAATCATTATTGTCCGGCAACAGAAACCCAACTATTTCCCCCACCACATTGATAGGAGACATTACTAAAAATACGATAACCAAATTTAAATATTGGTTGCTCGACATCATTTTTTTATATAAATATGCATTGATTAACTGAAAAATAACGCGAAAGTCATTGACACTTTTTCGCTGCTCAACAATATTAAAACCATGTTTCTCTAATATGAATTGCAGCCCAAAAGATGAATACCGAGCATAATCATGCGGCTGCTCATGCTCATCCCAGACAAAAGGAACCGTCATTAGTAATTTTCCTCCCGGCCTCAGTACCCTTAGTACCTCATTCAGGAAATCGTCAGGATTAAAAACATGTTCAAACACCTGATTTATCACCAGTGAATCAAATGAGTTGCTTTCAAAGGGAAAAAGGGTGCCATTATAAAAAAAATCAGCATTCTTGTTTTTTCGATTTTCGGGTGAATCATATTCAAGACCAATATATTCCGTCGCCTTAAACAATTGCTCATAAGGCTTTTGACCACAGCCTACATCGAGTATTTTTCCCGAGACATGGCCCGCCAAATCTTGAATATTTTTTGCCAGACCCACACGAGCAAAATAAAAAGGATTAACAAATAACCCTAAAATGCCCGGATAAAACATGGCTTTTTTATATCTTTTTTCAAGCCGCTTAATCATTTTTTTTAAACAGAAATCCTTTAAAATAGCTCCAGTTATTGACATGATCATCACAGGGAAATTCGGCAAATAACTTATATCCCAAGAGTTCCACACATTCAACAAACCGTGTTTCCGAAAAAAACCAGGCAGGGTAACTTGCCTTGTATATTGAGGCTGGGATATGTTGCACAGTCAAACGATCTTTATCTTTCCCAACAAATGCTGTTCTATCAATCAGTAAAAAATCAGGACTAAATGAAGTCATTTCTCCGATCATATGAAATGGCTTTTCAAGATATTGCAACACACTCGACAAAACCACAATATCCGGCGTTTGTCTTTTCTCAACATACTCATTTACATTTAAAAAAAAATCGAGATCACTCGTAGTAAACTCACTTTTTCCAACTTCCACAAAATGAGCTTGCTCTACAATACCCCAAAAAAAATCGTCTAAGTCAACAAACCAATTGTGATGCTGAAAATAAAGACTACCTAGTGATCCTCCAAAATCAAGAACATGAAGTCGTTGATTTAAGTTAGCGACATACAATAGGCTTGATAATAATGGCCAACGATATTCAGAGGCGCCAAAAATTACTGAATCTCGTTCAAAAGCTACCTCTCCATTTTTTACTTTCAAAACAGCATTACGTACTTTTTCCAGGATAATCCCGTCTTCATACCCCTTGCTATTTTTTTTTGCCTCAGACCAGGAACAATAATCGCCTTGAAAGCTAATTTGGCCTAAAAACCGTTTCCCTCTTAAATACTCTAGAACAATAGGGGGAAGTAGTTGCTTAATTATAGGCATATTATTACAACTCTCTAGCTTTGGCATTACTTACGTAATATTTGTCGCATAATTCTTTGTTGTAAGCTCGGTTTAGATTTTCTTAGCCAAATTGATATTTTTTTTAAGGCATCTTGGTTTTCAACACTCGAAATTTTTTTAACCCCAACTTTTACCCTTAAAACCTCAGTGTCATAAATACCAGTTTGATT
>JALXCS010000375.1:2592-3142 GCA_026990815.1 Methylomonas sp.
TCACCAGTGTCATCACTTCCGATATTTCTTACGAGAGATTTTCCCGGATAAAGTGTCAGTTTATCCAGCAAAAAGGCAGAAGCATACCATCTTATTGCCCAAGAATTATTTTTTCCGGCAATTTGTTTTTTTAACATCCGTAAATAAGGATAAGCCCCATAATAATCAAATCGATTACCCAGTTTTCTTCGCTTAATTTCTGTTAATAATTTTTTACCATCAGGTTCAAAAAGGTCCCACCCTCTTTTCCAAGTTGCCCACCCCCAACAATCAGCTCCTTTAATAAAAAAAGTCTCAGGCAAATCGAGGATGGGATAATTATATCCGTGAATACTGATAACTTGCTCTTCATTTTGATAAAACGTTAAAGCATTATTCATATATTCCAGAAAATAAGGGGAAGTAACCATGTCATCTTCAATGACAATGACTTTGCCATGTTGATTAACAACATTGGTTACACCATCAATAATTGAATTAGCCAAACCAAAGTTATCTGGCCTTTCTATAATTTCTACGCTATTAAAGCCATTAATCGAGCGAATATACT
>JALXCS010000376.1 GCA_026990815.1 Methylomonas sp.
GTCTTTTTTTAATTTTTTATAGGCAAGTGTAAGATCTGTCATTTCTACGGGAGGATCCAGTTCTGTTAATGCATTAACAGGTCGCCAATTTGTTTGGCTGGAAGCTACGATATTTGATTTTTCTATGGATTTGATGCTAGACCTTCGAAGTGAAATGCTACCACCCGACATTTTCAGAGTAATGCGTGATGGAGTTTCATTGATGACTTCTCCTTCAAACCGGCGGCCATTATTTAGTGTAATGGTATCTGCGAAGACTGTAAGACAGGAAAAAACGGCTAAGCTTAGGAATAATAGGCGAGCTTTTTTCAGGCAAATATTAATCATAAAAATTTAAGGGTAATAGAAAGGAATCAATATTAACCAAGCTTAGACGGTTTTTTTATTCTGCACAGATAGGGATAATTATTCGCCTTAAAAGTTTGTCATTTTGCATCCTGGATCAAAGGCAACGGACTAGCAATAATAGAGTAAAAATAAGCGTAAAATAAAAAGATATACTGACCACGGACAGTTGTTTTCTAGCCTAAACGACTGTTAATTTTAAACAAATCAAAAATTGATCTCAATTAATGATGAATGAACCAAACGAACAAGAACTTTCAAAACTCTGCACTGCTTTTCAAACGTTGATTTCATCGCAACAAACCTTGCTTTTATCAACAATTTCTGAGGCTAAGCAACCTGAAATCAGTTATGCTCCGTACGTTAGAGATGAACGGGGTATTTTCTATGTTTTTATCAGTGACCTTGCCAGCCATACTAATAATTTACGCCTAACAAAACAGGCATCAATTATGTTTATAAAACCAGAATCTGAAACTCGCGAACCATTTGCTAGAGAACGCGTTACTTTTAAATGTAGTGTTACAGAAATTGCCGCGGAAAATACGATCTTTAACAAGCAACTAACAGCTTTGCACGAGAAGTTTGGCCAAATTATATCCGTTCTTAAATCACTGAATGATTTCCATTTATTTGCTTTAAAACCTATCGCGGGTCAATATGTAGTAGGATTTGGTAAAGCTTTTAAAGTTGCAATGACCAATGGAACGTTAACAAGAATCACAAGGACTTAATGTTGCACGAATTGACGCATCATTAAATAAACCATGTGGTCTCATCCCAAAGCCCTTATAAGGTTTAAATTATTATCTTTTTTGTCGTAAACCGAGGCTCAAGACTAATTGAAAGTGTCGGAAATAAAAAACAAACGCTGATTATTTTTTCAAGCAAAATAATCTCAACCCATCCATGCCAAACTGGACTGAGTTATACCAATAGGCTTATATTCCGCACCTACCCAACCCTGGTAATCAGATTGGTTGATGGTTCTGAAAATGTCCGCAAAATTTAACTTGCCCGAACCCGGCTGCCCTCGCCCGGGATTATCAGCAAACTGAATATGCCCGATTTCTCTAGCATGTTTATTAATGAAGCCATGAATATCCTCATTCATTTTACTCATGTGATAAATATCATATTGCATTAACAGTTTCGGGTGATCAATGTCTGACATTAGCTGTAGCATTTGTCGGCTGGAATGTATCAAAAATCCTGGCATATCGTAAGTATTGATTGCTTCAAAAACGGTGCTAATTCCAATCCTGGAAAAATGCCTGATTGCTGTTTTTAGGTTTTCAATCAAGGTTTTCCGGTAAGTTTCAATGCGAGAATGATCAAAGCAACAGCCCGGTAAGACATTTATAAATTCTGGCTTCAAAAGTTTCGCATATTGAGCAGCCTGATTAACTACATCTTCAAACTGGTGCATTTTTTCAGGAACAGCTGCCAGTCCTTCCCCGCCTTGAAGTAAATCGTCAGCATCAACATTGAATAAGACTAGAGGTAATTTGTATTTTTCAAGCTGTTCAAAAATAGTTTCTGCGGATAATTCGTAAGGAAATTGAATTTCCACTGCTTCAAATCCACTGTCTTTTGCAGCCTTGAACCGTTCAATCAAAGGCTTCTCAGTAAACAACATGCTCAGATTGGCTGAAAATCTCATGATTGCTTTTTATAGAGATTAATCAGTGTTGACGGATCTTTTTCCATAAAGCCCTGATTGCCGTGCAACTGCATCAGTTGGGCAGCCAATGCTGAAATGGGTATCGAGGCATTTTCTCTTGCCGATAAATCAACCGCCATATTCAAATCCTTTAACAAGGTTTTTACTCGCCATTTGACTGGTTCAAATGTTTCAGTCGCCATTTCGGGCGCTACAATTTGCAAGGGTTTGGAATCGGCAAAACCGCCTTTTAAAGCCTCCGGAATTTTTTCTGTATCGACCCCCGCCTGTTTTGCCAACGCCATCATTTCGGTAATCACCAGCACATTGCAACTGACAATCATCTGATTACAGATTTTAGTCACCTGACCGCTGCCAACATCGCCCATGTGTGTCAATTGTAGATACAAAGGCCTTAAAACCTCACGCGCAATTTCAATCGCTTCCGGTTTGCCTCCTGCCATAATCGCCAGATTACCCAGTTCAGCGCCCTTTACGCCACCGGAAACCGGGGCATCCACCCAATCCATCTGACAATGTTCAAAAAGTTGCTGCGCCAAATTGCGGGTCACTTCAGGATCAATACTGGATAAATCAATCAGCAATTTTCCAGTTGAACCAGACGTGATAATGTGATTTAAAACCACAGATTTCACGACAGCAGTATCCGCCAGACAAAGCAGAATGACATCGGATTGCCCAACCAATGCATGAATTGAAGATTGGGCAATGGCACCAGCCTTAATCACCTCCTGTAATTTTTCTGGTGTTCGATTCCAGGCATTGACGCTAAAACCCTCATCAAGCAATCGCAACACCATTGGTTTGCCCATCAGGCCAATGCCGATGAATCCTAATCGGTAGGTATTATTTGTTGTCACAATATATTAAACTCCATCCTGCCTTATTGTAATCATTCTGCATATTTGAAGCTAAATAATCCAATAAAGCAAATTCAGCCAGCTTTTCTCTAGTGCATCAGTCATTACTAGTATAAAGTTTCATTAAAACATTTACAATATTTACCATTTCAGCTATCCTTTCTCAAAAAAAGTGGAGGTAGCTCATGGCGCGAAAAACCAAACGAGCAAAACTGCTGCTGACAGAAAAGC
>JALXCS010000377.1 GCA_026990815.1 Methylomonas sp.
AAGTTATATGTATCCATTGTGTCATGACCTTAAACGCTTTGGTGCGAGATCACGTTCTTTCAGGCCCATCTGCACGAGGGTGTCAGGCAGTGCACCTGTTGTGATTAGTGCGGCAGCGGCATAGCCTCTGGCTTCAAGTTTTTCAGCCAGTTCGATGGTGGCGGTTTTGGTGCGTACAAAGATGATAATTGATTCAAAAGCTTCACCTTCCAAAATACGCGTTAGCGCATCCAGTTTATGTACGCCGCTTACCATCCAGAAGCGCTGTCGTATGGTTTCCGCAGTAGTTGTTTTTAGCTTGATGGTGACGTGTTCCGGCTGATGCAAATATTTTTCAGCAATACGCCTAATAGCAGTTGGCATAGTCGCGGAAAATAAGGCGATTTGTCGTTTTTCGGGAATTTGCTCTAGTACCCATTCAACATCGTCAATGAAGCCCATGCGCAGCATTTCATCTGCTTCGTCTAAAACCAGAGTTTTAAGGGTGCCAAGTTTTAATGTGCCTTTGCGCATATGATCCATTACCCTGCCTGGCGTCCCAACCACAACGTGAACGCCGCGTTTGAGCTGTCTTATTTGGCTGCCATATTCCTGGCCGCCGTAGATTGGCAATACATGGAAGCCTTTTAGATGTGAGGCGTATTTTTGAAATGCTTCCGCTACTTGCAGCGCTAGTTCGCGTGTCGGTGCAAGAACCAAAACCTGAGGCTGAAGTTGCTTGATATTGATTTTGGATAAAATAGGTAATGCAAATGCAGCTGTTTTTCCGGTACCGGTTTGGGCTTGCCCGAGTACATCTTTGCCGTTGAGAATGTGAGGAATGGTTTGAGCTTGAATAGGAGATGGAGATTCATATCCGACGGTATCTAAAGCTTCAAGAACCTCGGGGATAAGATTTAATTCATGAAATGCTGGTTGCATTGTCGTATTGTTGGTCATTTATGCGCCTGTAGGGAAGAGTATGGATTCTCTGAAATGAGAAAATTGCAACCGATCAAGGTAACATATATTTTTTTCTATGAAAACATATTATTTTGTTTGTGGGCTTTCAAATTGATAAAATATAAAACAAAAATAATGTGACTGGTTAAAATTTATTGGTTGGTAAATAAAATCAATCATTTTGATATTTCAATGTGTTATGTAGATTAGTTGGTTTTTTATTTAATTTAGAATGGTGTTTTATATGACTAATTCTATCGAACAGTCCTAAAACAGTATATAATTCAAAAGTTTTGATTAGTAACTTTCGTTTTTTACAAAAAACAATTTGGTTTCGGAAAATAATCTGATCAATAAATCGAGCGGCAATTAAGGTTGTGCTCATTTTTTGCAGTCATTTGGCCTAAATAATTCAAATTCACACCGGAAAAAAATATGCTGGGTAAGCTAGTTAAATCCATTGTTGGCAGTCGGAATGATCGGCTGATCAAGAAAAAAGGGAAGATAGTTAAGAAAATTAATGCATTGGAACCTGACTTTCAAAAGTTAAGCGATGAAGAGCTGCAAGCCAAAACACAGGAGTTTCGTGAGCGTCTGGATAAGAGTGAGACATTGGATCAATTGCTTCCGGAAGCTTTTGCAGCTGTTAGAGAAGCCTCCTGTCGTGTTTTTGGAATGCGCCATTTTGATGTTCAGCTGATTGGCGGGATGGTTCTGCATGATGGCAAGATTGCAGAAATGAAAACCGGTGAGGGTAAGACCTTGATGGCGACACTTGCTGCATATCTGAATGCTTTGCCTGGTCATGGGGTGCATGTAGTCACCGTCAATGACTATTTGGCTAAGCGTGATTCGGAATGGATGGGAAAGCTTTATGGCTTTTTAGGTTTAACAACCGGCGTCATTGTTAGTGAGCTGGACCATGAAGAACGGCAGAGATCTTATGCTGCTGATATTACTTACGGAACCAATAATGAATTTGGTTTTGATTATTTGCGTGACAACATGGCTTTCAGTCTAGAGCAGAAGGTTCAGCGGGATTTGAACTTTGCTATCGTGGACGAAGTAGATTCCATCCTGATTGATGAAGCAAGAACCCCATTAATTATTTCAGGGCCGACTGATGATCAAACGGATGCTTACTTAAAAACCAATGCCATTATTCCCTTTTTAGTAAAACAGGAAAAGGAAAATGGTCCTGGTGATTATTCGGTGGATGAAAAAACCAGGCAGGTTCACTTGACTGAATCGGGACACGAGCATGTTGAGCAGTTAATGGTTGAGCATGGTTTGATGGAAGAGGGTGGCAGTCTCTATGATGCGACCAATATCCGCTTGATGCATTATCTGAATGCTTCATTACGTGCTCATGCGCTTTTTCAGAGAGATGTTGATTATCTGGTCAGAGATAATCAAGTACACATTATCGATGAATTTACTGGGCGGATAATGGTAGGTCGTCGCTGGTCAGATGGTCTTCATCAGGCGATTGAGGCGAAAGAAGGGGTTAAAATTCAGGAAGAAAACCAGACTCTGGCTTCGATTACTTTCCAGAATTATTTTCGTCTATATCGCAAGTTGTCTGGCATGACTGGTACAGCGGATACAGAAGCCTTTGAATTGAATAAAATTTATGGTTTGGAAGTGGTGGTTATTCCGACCCATATGCCAATGATTCGTGATGACAGGGGTGATTTGGTTTACCTGACAGCCAAGGAAAAATATCAAGCTATCGTTGAAGATATTCTGGATTGCGTTAAGCGAGGCCAGCCAGTTTTGGTTGGGACAACCTCGGTTGAAAATTCTGAATTGATCTCAAAAATACTTACCGAACAAAATATCAAACATGAGGTGCTTAATGCCAAACAGCATGAGCGCGAAGCTCACATCATTGAGCTTGCAGGTGCCCCAGGAGCTGTAACCATTGCGACTAATATGGCTGGTCGTGGTACTGATATTGTATTGGGTGGCAATTTGGATGCCGAGTTAGCTGTGTTGGGTGAAGATGCGACTGAGGAGCAGAAAGAGCAAGTTAAACGCAGCTGGCAGGAAAGGCATGAAAAAGTTATTTCCAGTGGTGGTTTGCATGTGATTGGCTCTGAAAGACATGAGTCTCGACGTGTGGATAATCAGCTTCGAGGTCGTTCTGGGAGGCAGGGTGATCCAGGCTCAACTAGGTTTTATCTGTCGTTGCAAGATGATCTGATGCGAATTTTTGCTTCAGACAGGGTTGCCGGATTAATGCAAAAGTTGGGGATGGGTGAAGGTGAAGCCATTGAGCATCCGTGGGTGACGCGTTCAATTGAAAATGCGCAAAAGAAAGTTGAAGGGAGAAATTTCGATATTCGGAAAGAAATTCTTGCTTATGACGATGTTGCCAACGACCAGCGGAAAGTAATTTACGAGCAGCGCAATGAATTGATGGCATCTGAAGATATTTCTGACATTATTAATGAAATAAGAAGGGATGTTGTTAATGCTGTTATTACCCAGTATATTCCACCAAAAACTATGGAGGAGCAGTGGGATATAAAAGGTCTGGAAGACCATTTGCGTGATGAATTCAATGTGGATATCCCGATTGCTAAAATGCTTGCGGAGGATGCTTCATTACATGAAGAAAACCTGCGTGAAAAAATCATTGAGATCATTGCGGAAAAGTACAAGGAAAAAGAAAGTGCACTATCTCCTGACGTAATGCGGCATTTTGAGAAGTCAGTTATGTTGCAGGTACTTGATAACAGCTGGAAAGAGCATTTGGCGGCAATGGATCATTTGCGCCAGGGGATTCATTTTCGCGGTTATGCGCAGAAAGACCCAAAACAGGAATATAAGCGGGAAGCTTTTGATATGTTTCGGAGTTTACTCGATCATATTAAATATGAGGTCATTGGTATTCTTTCCAAGGTCCAGGTTGCTCAAGAAGAAGATGTCCAGGCTATTGATGAGCAGCGCCAGGCCCCTCAGGAGATGCATTTTGAGCATGCTGAAGCGAGTGCTTTATCTGCTGATGAGCCTGCGGAAGCAGCCAGCGCAGAGCCGGAGCAACAGCAGCCTTTTGTCAGGGGAGAAAAAAAGGTTGGAAGAAACGAGCCATGTCCCTGCGGTTCAGGAAAAAAATACAAGCATTGTCATGGTAAGTTGACATAGGCATTCAAATAGCGACTGTCTTTTTTGCCTTAAAGCAATACAAAATTAGCATATTTCTCTGCTCAACAAGATTAATTCAAAATGTGATTCTGGTTTATGTAGCAGCAAGAAACTTAATCTTTGGTTGGTGAAAAAGACATCTGGTTTCAAACAAATAAGTAATACAGATTTTCTATAAAATTTTCGAGGGTATAACATGCCGGGCAGTTTTGAAAAAAGTAAACCCAATTTTCAAATATCACAGCTTCCAAAATTAGAGCTGGACAAAGAACATTTAATATCAGATTTTAAGCACAATTACAGTCATCGCTTAGGCAGGGACGAGAATTGCAGTTGCCTGCATTACGCTTATGAGGCGTTGGCGCTGGCAGTAAGAGACAGGCTTGCTGAAAGATGGAAGAAAACCTACAACGCCTATAAAGATGCTGATTGTAAGCGCGCTTATTATTTATCCATGGAATTTTTAATGGGCAGAACGTTGACCAATGCCATGTTGAACCTGGGTATGACTGAGGATGTCCATAATGCATTGTATGAACTTGGGCTTGATATAGAAGAAATTATTGAGAGCGAGCCTGATGCTGGATTAGGGAATGGTGGTTTAGGAAGGTTGGCCGCCTGTTTTATCGACAGTTGTGCAACTTTGCAATTGCCTGTTACTGGCTATGGATTACGCTATGAATACGGCATGTTCAGCCAGATGATTATTAATGGCGAGCAGGTGGAAAAGCCGGATCATTGGTTGCGAAATGGCAATATCTGGGAAATTGAGCGTCCAGAATATACCCAGCGAATCATGTTTTATGGGCATACTGAAAGATATATTGATGAAACCGGCCAAGAAAAAGTAAGCTGGGTTGGGACTCATGATGTTTTGGCGGTTCCATTCGACACTCCGGTACCCGGTTATGAAAATGGTACAGTGAATACGCTTCGTTTATGGAAGGCGACTGCAACGGAAGAATTTAATCTCGATGAGTTTAATGCGGGTGATTATGCTGAGTCGGTTGCCGCAAAAAACAATGCCGAAAACATCACCATGGTGCTTTATCCAAATGATGCTAATGAAAATGGTAAGGAATTGCGGTTGCAGCAGCAATACTTGCTGGCTTCTGCCAGTTTGCAGGATGTGCTGGGGCATTGGGTCGGCAGGCATGGTAATGATTTTTCCAGCTTTGCGGAGAAAAATTGCTTCCAACTTAATGATACCCATCCAAGCATTTCAGTTGCAGAATTGATGCGTTTACTCATGGATGTTCATGGCTTGGGTTGGGATGAAGCATGGGAAATTACCACTAAAACTATGGCCTACACGAATCATACCTTGCTTCCCGAGGCGCTGGAAAAATGGTCTGTCAATTTAATGCAACGAATGCTGCCGCGGCTGATGGAAATTATTTTCGAGATTAATGCCCGGTTTATGAATCAGGTTTCAACTCATTGGCCAGGAGATTTTGCACGAATGGGGAGGATGTCAATAATTGAAGAAGGTGGAGAAAAGCAAGTCAGAATGGCGTTTTTGGCTATCGTGGGTAGCTTTTCTGTCAATGGCGTTGCCGAATTGCATTCCCAATTACTGAGGCAGGATCTGTTCAGGGACTTTTATGAATTATGGCCGAAAAAATTTAATAACAAGACCAATGGCGTCACTCCAAGGCGCTGGTTGGCGGCTTGTAATCCTGAGTTGGCAGATTTGATTACTGAAAAAATCGGTGATGACTGGGTGACAGATCTTTCACAATTACATAAATTGGTGCCTTTTGCTGAAGATGCTAAATTTCGTAAGCGCTGGCATGAAATCCAGCAAAATGCAAAACAGCGTTTGCTGGATTATAAAAAGGCCGAGATGGGAGATAACTTGAATATTAATGTTAATGCAATGTTTGATATTCAAGTGAAACGGATTCACGAATACAAAAGACAATTGTTAAATGTTTTGCATGTGATTCATCTTTATGATCGTATTAAACGTGGTGATACCGATGGCTGGGTTTCTCGTTGTGTACTAATTGGGGGGAAGGCCGCGCCAGGTTATTATATGGCGAAAAAAATCATCAAGTTTATCAATAATGTTGCCGAGATTATTGATTCTGATCCCGATGTCGGTGATAAATTAAAATTGGTTTTTATGCCAAACTATCGTGTTTCGGCAATGGAGAAAATCTGTCCCGGGGCTGATTTATCTGAGCAAATTTCAACAGCGGGGAAAGAAGCTTCCGGAACCGGGAATATGAAATTTATGATGAATGGAGCAATAACAATAGGGACTTTGGATGGCGCCAATGTGGAAATTCGGGAAGAGGTTGGTGATGATAATTTCTTTTTGTTTGGCCTGACCGAAGATGAAGTTGTTGAAATGAAAAAAGATTATGATCCTGCAGCCATTATTGATGAAGATGAAGATTTGCAGCGGGTTATGAATTTGATCACCTGCGGCCATTTTAATCGTTTTGAGCCTGGCATTTTTGATGACATTGTTCATTCCATTACTAGTTCAGATGATCCTTGGATGACTATTGCCGATTTTCGCAGTTATATTGATGCCCAAAAGCGTGTAGAGAATGCCTATCGAGATAAACAACGATGGATCAAAATGAGTATTTTGAATTGTGCATCGAGTGGAAAGTTTTCAACTGATCGGACTATCACTGATTATAATAACGAAATTTGGAAGTTATCGCCAGAGCCAGTCAAAGAAGTTTAGTGTTTCAGATCGTTTTGTATGAGCCTGAGATTCCTGCAAATACAGGCAATGTTATAAGATTGTGCGCTAATACTGGCGCACAATTACATCTGATCAGGCCTTTGGGGTTTTTGCTGGATGACAAAAAATTACGCCGCGCTGGTTTGGATTATCATGAATATGCTGATTTGATTATCCATGATTCATGGTCTGCATTTGTGACAGCAAATCGAGACGTTCGACTTTTTGGGTTATCGACCAAGGCAGCCAAGTGTTACTCAGAAGTAAAGTATCAAAAGGATGATTTTTTGTTGTTTGGGCCAGAAACCAGGGGATTGCCCAACACAATTCTATCCAAATTGACTGATGCGCATCGGCTTAGGCTGCCTATGGCGCCTGAAAGCCGAAGTCTGAATTTATCTAATACTGTTGCAGTGGTTTTGTATGAGGCGTGGCGACAGAATTCATTTGAAATGTCAAGCTGCTAATTCCATGAGCGAATGGCTTCATCTTGCCTGGTGATGTATTTAAAATCCTGATTGTCCAGGATTGAGATTCCTTGAGCGAGATCCTGTGTCGAGATACCTTTGATTTTTAAGTCATCTTTTAGTACACACAAATTAATGTGCGTAAATGTTTTTTTGATGAAAGAATGACTGTTTAATAAAGTGTCCCGTTTTGCAGCTAAAACTGCATTTTCGGTTAGTATGACAGTATCACCAGAAGTGGTTTTTTTCAAAGTTGCAGGGTCTACAGGATATTGTTTAATGATATAAAGCATAAAGTTACCGGATTTAAAATTATTATAATAAAGAAGATAAGATAAGTCCTTTAACTATCTAAACTACAAGGATAATACAAATTAGTTAAAAGGCAATATTATTTGCGTTATTTTGCTTTTTTATTTTATATTAAGAGTTATTCCCTATATCTTATTGTTTTGCATGGAGCTATTTTGGCTTAGGCAAGGAAAATTCTAAAAATTAGCTGGCTATTTCAGATTTTTGTTCGCGTAAGAGTAGATTTTGTACGGCAATATTTGGGTCAAGTCCGTTGTATAACACCTTGTAAACCTGTTCAACAATAGGCATTTCAATAGAATATTGTTTGGCTAGTTGATAAGTGTTTTTTGCTGTTGCAATGCCTTCTATTTCTTGACCAATGTCCTTTTTTGCGGACTCATGGGTTTGGCCTTGTCCGATAGCCAGGCCAAAACGGCGGTTACGGGATTGGTTGTCAGTGCAAGTAAGGATTAAGTCTCCAAGTCCGGCTAGGCCGACAAATGACTCAGGTTTTCCGCCAAGTTTTTGGCCTAATCTTTGAATTTCTGTTAGGCCACGAGTGATAAGTGCAGCGCGAGTATTAGCGCCAAAACCAAGTCCATCAGCTATTCCGGCAGCTATCGCCAGAACATTTTTAACTGCCCCGCCAATTTGTACGCCAATTATATCGACGCTGGTATAGACTCTGAATCGTGGATTACGAAAAATCTCTGCAAGTTGTTGGGAGAAAAACGGGTTTGTTGCAGCAATGGTAACTGCAGTTGGTAGATTTGCTGCGACCTCAGAGGCAAAGGTCGGGCCCGATAATGCTGCGCTGCAAATTTTGGTGCCAAGAGTGCTGGCAACCGTTTGGTGCAAAAGCTCGCCCGAATCATCGCAAAAGCCTTTGGTTGCCCAAGCAATTTTATGACTTTCTTTCAGGTAGGGGGCAAGTTTAGTTAAAGTTTTTTTGAAGGCGTGGCTCGGAACTACAATGAGTAAAAAATCAGCAAATGTGGCGATACTCTCAATTTCAGGCGTGACGGAAAGGGAGTCAGGAAAGGGGTTCTTTGGCAAATACTGCTGATTAAGCCGGGTCTTTTTTAAGGATTCAATATGTTCAGGATTATGGCCCCATAGCATGGTTGGGGTGCCATTGCGAGCAGCCAGAATTGCCAAGGCAGTACCCCAGGAGCCGGCACCCAGCACAGCTAATTTGTTTTGCATGGCAGGCAGGAAAAGTTTGTTGTTATTTTGTTTCATGCAGGCGGCTGGCCAGCTCAATGCTTGTTACGGGCAGCGGGTGAAGATGTTACCAGTTTATTAAGCAATTTTAAATACTAATTCACTGAATTTGAGCCGGGGGTTTGTTGCTGAGCTTGTTGTTGGTGTTGGGCATACAATGCATCAAAATTGACAGGTGCAAGCAGTAATTGTGGGAAGCCGCCTTTAGCAACCAGGTCGGAAACAACTTCTCTTGCGTAAGGGAATAATATATTTGGACAGAAGCTCCCTAGCATTGGCCCCATTTCTTGTTCCGAGAAACCATTGAGAGCAAAGATCCCGGCCTGACAGGCTTCCACAAGGTATGCAGTGTTGTCTCCGGTTTTGACGGTAACAGTAACGGTTAAAGAGACTTCATAAAGATTGTTGTCCAAAGACTCAACATTGGTACCCAAATTGAATTCCACTGCAGGTTCCCATTTTTCGGTGAAGATTTTTGGTGCTGCAGGCGTTTCGAATGAAATGTCCTTGGTATAAATTTTTTGGATAGAAAACTGTTTTTCGTCGGGGTTGTTGCTTTGTTCTGCCATAAGTAGATGTCGTATTAATAATTGATGAAATTCTATTTTGATTTTGTAATGGGGTATTTGCTTTCTTCCCAGGCTTGCATTCCGCCAGTCATGCTGAATACTTTTTCAAAGTCCAGTGATGTTATTTTTTTACATGCCGTTGTTGAACGAGTGCCGGTTTGGCATACAACAATGAGAGGCTTGTGTTTGTACTTTGAGAGCTTTCCGAGCTCTTTGTCGAGATTACTGAGGGGGGTGTTGATGGCACCCTCTATATGACCAGCCTTGAACTCATTTACCTCTCTTACATCAATAATAACGGGGTCTTCGTTGTTCATTTTTGCGACAACTAGAATCGGTGATATCATTTCAAACTTTCTGAGCACCGATTCAAATAGCTCTTGGAGAAGTAAAAAGGTAACCACCATCAAGGCGATAAAAAGCAACCAATGATTGGTTACAAATTCAATATAACGGTCCATATAAATCTAAGTAATTAATAAGAAATAATGATAATAATGAGAGTTAGCAATCGGTGCAAAAAACTTCGCGCATCATTTTAATGAGCTGCAACATACGGTCGTCATCAATAAAATAGTAGACCCGATTCGCCTCCTTGTTATAGCCAAGAATGTCTTTCTCCCTCAAGATAGCCAAGTGCTGTGAGATATTGCTTTGACTTGTCCCGACTTGTTCAACAATATCTTGTACGCTGATTTTATTACTCCCAAGCACACATAATATTTTTAAGCGAAGAGGATGTGACATTGCTTTTAAGCAACGTGCAGCTCGTTTGATATCGGCATCATTATAATGTAAATGTTCGTCCTGTTTTTCCATTTTTTCAATTTTGTTAAAATGATTCGTTTTTGCGGTGGTTATAGATTAAAGCAGAGGAGAGAATTGTTTTTCAAGATTCTCTTAAGATCATTTGAATGATAACTGTAG
>JALXCS010000378.1 GCA_026990815.1 Methylomonas sp.
AATATCTAGCAGAATTTGCTTATCGATTTAATCGAAGATATTGGCCTGAACAAATTTTTGATAGATTGCTATACGCGTGTATTCATGCAGACCCCGTTACTTTACGGGAGCTAAAGGCGTAATCAAGAATTAACTATGTATATATTACGTGAGAAATTTTTGTCGTATACAAAAATGAGTAAATATTCTTTCTTTGATACGATGATGGAAAGTTATTTTTCCCTAACCATCATGTAAAAAAATTCATCAAGTACAAAAATAGCAAAATTGATAACAATTAATATATCGAGGTAGTAATGTTGGTGGTGTAAGGACATAAACGGTAATTATTCTGTCAAAATACTTGAAACATGAAGATGATAGGGTTTTATTATTATTTAACTCCAATAAATTAAATAGGGTCTATTATACTTAATATTAAAAAATATCTTTTACTTCAGTTGCTTATCAAAGATAAGGATATTAAAAGACGACAGCATTGCCTGCGACAATTTGCCACATTCCGGTCAGATATATACTTTGATATGATAACCCTGTATTTCGTATAAAGAGGGCATTATTTAAATGTGTTTTTTATTAGCAAATATCCTTCTAAAATGATTTTAAGGCGATTCAGATGAATCGTCTTTTTTTTGCAATTTTTTTAGGGTTTTCTGAGAGAATTTGTCAAATAAATAGCTTTGCCCGATTTATTTTAGAGCGGTCAATAAACTCGATGAAGTTTGTTGGCAAAACCGACTTTTCCAGGCTGTTAATTTGGATAAATTCAAATTAGTCATAACAAACACCAAGACCACCAACTCCACAATATCCATCAGGATTTTTTGCCAAATAGGCTTGATGATAATCTTCAGCATAATAGAAGGCTGAAGCTGGTTTTATTTCAGTAGTAATAGTAGAAAATCTTGCCTGAATTAGTCGTTTCTGGAAATGACTTCGAGATTTTAAAGCATGTGCTTGTTGAACTTGGGTAAATGTATAAATTGCCGAACGATATTGCGTTCCAATATCATTCCCTTGCTGCATACCCTGGGTAGGATTGTGGTTTTCCCAGAAGAATTTAAGTAAATCCTGATACGAAACCGTTTCGGGGTCAAAAACCACCAAAACCACTTCTGTATGACCGGTCAAACCGGTACAAATTTCATCATAGTTAGGGTTCGGCGTAAAACCACCTGAATATCCAACGGCGGTACTATAGATTCCATGAATTTGCCAGAATTTTCGTTCTATTCCCCAAAAACAGCCCATGCCAAAGATTGCTTTTTCCAAGTGTCTAGGAAAAGGTTCTATGAGCGGATTACCTGTAACAAAGTGTTTTTGTGTCACAGGCATCGGCACGACACGTCCTGGCAGCGAATCAGTTGCAGAAATAATGGTGTTTTTTTTCATATCAAGGATTGATAGATTGATTAATATATTTACAAATTGGGTAGTATAATAAAAAATGACTAACTCATTAATTTTAAAAATGAAACAACAAGATATTTTACAGAGATTTGTATTCCAGGATTATGGTATCCGTGGCGAATGGGTTAGATTGCAGGATAGTTGGCAAAATGCCAAGATAAACCATTTGTATCCATTATGGGTGCAAGAACAACTTGGACAAATGGTAGCTGCTGCGACTTTGTTATCAGTAACAATTAAATTTAAAGGCTCTCTGGTTTTGCAGGCACAAGGAGAAGGGCCATTGCAAGCCGTTGTCGCCCAATGCACCCAAAATCAGGAAATTAGAGGGTGGGCGCGATATTCCGAAAATCCCCCACATTCGAACTTATTGAAGGATTTGTATGGGGAGGGACAATTACTTTTAACTATCAGGTCAGAGGCCCCTGAACCTTATCAAGGAGTTGTGTCTTTGAAAGGTCATCAGCTTTCTGATGCCCTGGAAACCTATTTCACCCAGTCTAAGCAATTACTAACTCGAATTTGGTTGTTTGCTAATGCTTTCCAAGTAGCGGGTTTATTTTTACAGGAACTGCCAAATCAAAAAAATGACAAGGATAGTTGGGGGCGAATTACCATGCAAGCAAATACTATCACAGAGGATGAAATGTTGAATTTATCTTGTCATGAAATGCTCCATAGGTTATTTCATGAAGAACGGGTCAAATTATTTGAACCACAGCCATGCCGGTTTAAATGCAATTGCTCAACAGAAAAAATTGAATCAACACTTTTTGCGATGCCAAAGGAAACATTAGAAAAAATACTGCAAGAACAAGAGAAAATTGTGGTTGATTGTGAATTTTGTGGTAAGCAGTATTATTTTTCCCGTGCTGAATTGGAAGAAATTGGCATTGCTACAGAATCAGGTCAATCTTCTTCCGCAATACATTAAAAATGCATCGAATTTGTACAAGATTGATTTTTACCTTGTTATTGACTGTTCTGTTGACAGGCTGTGTTTACTGGCGGTTATTACAAACAAAACTTCAACTTAGTGATTTTGATAAGTATTTTTCATTGAATGTTGGCGATGATTTAACCTGGCATTTTAAACAGCCATTGCTTTACTCTGATGATTTTATTTATTTAGCTAAATTACAACCAAGTTCCATTGCGCAAGAAAAAGCAGGTGAAAAATGGCAGTTGTTGTTCCGCAAGATAAATGACCAAGGCGATCTGATAAAACCGGAAATCAGTTATTTTTTTACGTTAAGATTTAATCACGAACAAAAGTTAACCGACTTATCTCTTTCGCCGGATTTTTTAAAAATGGCACCACCTGAGTTTCTCGAAGCTTCATTACGGTCATTAGGAAGGGGCGATATTTTTGAATCAAAACGCCAGTTAAAAGTCAGTGCGGACAAAATGCTAAAGATTTCGGCAAAATTACCTAAGCAAACTATAATTCTTAAATATCTTGGAACTCCGTCAAAAACAACCAAAGAAGACGGTCTTGAGGTGTATTTTTATCGTTTTTTGTTACAGACGCCTCATATTGAGGAAGGCTACGAAGACCGGGCTTTTTCAGATTTAAAGTTATGGTTTGATAAAAAAACACAGGAATTGGTTAAATTTGGGGGCCGGTTTGCCGGGCTAAAACTTAGAATAGATTATCGTGATTATCAACAGACTGGTTCAGACAATCAGACATCATTGTA
>JALXCS010000379.1 GCA_026990815.1 Methylomonas sp.
GATGGTCTTTATAGTATGATAAGCTATTAGAGAACGGAGGAGCAGAATGGTTAGTAGGAATTAACGGATGATGAGAAAAAAATTCATCAGGTTTTGGTTTCTTTAGAGAGAGAATTTTCTATTGGATACTGGATTGTTGTGCGTGAATTATCTCGGAAATCAGTAGGCTGGTTCCAAGGCAAAAATACTGCCCTAGCTATCCAGCGTGTCATTAAGGGCTTGAGTGATGTTGTTATTAGTCATTATCTGATGAGCCAAAATATTCCCGATTGGGTTTGGATTGATTTACATTCTCTTTATAAGTTAGGAGTAAAGTTAAAAAAAGAATCGGTTAAAGTTTCTGATGATGGTAGTGCTAATAGTAAGTCCAGTTCGATAGAGGATTGTTATCGGCAGATTTTGCTGTTGAGTCTGGCTGAGCCGAGCGGATTAATGCAGAAAGAGATTCTTCTAGTGCATCAATTTATCAGTAAACTTTATGCTTCGGTAAAGCTGGCTGATAAACCAGAGCAAGGAATGCTAATGCTTTGTGTTATTTTGGTCGATGAAGATCAAGCGCCTTTTTTTAGTTCAACTTCAAAATTTGATTCGGCGGCGCTTTATATAGGTTTTGATAAATTATTCAAGACCTTAAGGCGCAAAGAAAAATATGTTAACGAAAAAGAAGCCCGATTTAGTTCCATGCATATACTTAAGGGGAATGAAGGGAAGTTACCAGTTGAGTTGCTGAATTATCTTGAATTAAGATGGTCTGGGATCCCACTGGAAGGCACACCTTTTTTTAGTGATCGATTAGACAGATTTTTTGCTGTCGGCCTGAATGCTACTCATGATTTACAAGAGTCTTCAAGCCAAACAAATGATGTTGTATTGGAATATAAGGCCGAGTCAGCCTCAGAACGAACCTTGTCCTGTCAGTTTAAAAAAACAGGGGTGATATCAATTGGCAGTCTGGTTAGTTTTAGAAAACCTAATATGCCTGAATCCAAAAGATCATTAGGTGTTGTGAATAAACTTATGGTGGCAAAAACTGATGGGACTATCAATTTTGAGGTTGAAGCGATAACGGCTCAATCCCATTCAGTCAGTTTTCTAAAATTAGATGCCAAGGAAGAAGATATTCCGCAGAAAGCACTTATTTATGGCGTGGATAGTAAAGAAGGCCAAAAAAGTTTCCTGATTATTGAATCTTTCTTTTTCAAAGATGAAGATTTATTGCGGTTATATATGAATAACGATAATTTTCCAATCGTTCTTCGAGATAAAAAGAATATCGGCCTGGGTTATTGGCAATTCGAATGCAGGCAGGTGGAAGAAAGCAAACAGGTTGCAAAATCTACTAAAGGATATGATTTTATATAATCATATCAAGTGGTTTGATTAAAATATTGCTATTGTTCATTTTGTTCTGGTTGTTATATTCATCAAATAACTTTCAGAGATTCTATATTGAACTTGAAAAGTTCTGTCAACATGATAAATTCAAACTTCATTTTATAAAAATAAATTTGCTCAAGGCATGAAATTTTGGTTTTTTCAAGATGGCTTGGTGGATTGAAATTATACATGTTGCGAGTTGATAGATAATTTTAGTGAGGAACGATTATTATGAGCAATGATGAGAACATCAATAAAGAAGCTGAATCAATAAAGTCCGAAATCGAGGAGGTCGTGGAAAAAGCTGAAGAAAAAGTTGAAGAAGTCGTAGAGAAAGTTGAAGAAGTAGTATCTGAAGCAGCTGAATCTGCTGAAAAAACAGCAGAGAACGTTGTTGCAAGAATACTTTCAATAAAAGACAAAAATCCCAAAGTTTTCTATGGTGGCATTGCTGGATTAGTGTTGCTTTTATTAATTGCTATGATGATGGGTGGCGGTAGTAGCAAACCAGCCATTACCGGCCCTTCTTTAACTAATGTGGAAGTTGGGAAAAGTTATATTCTAAAAAGTCCAAATTCTTATTCTCAAACCGCAACGGTACGATTGGCTTCTGTGCCAGGTAGTATGGCTGCTTATGATGATACCGAAAAAGATGATCGGGAAGGGTGTTTACATTTGCCGCAAGGAACGCCTGTCACCGTGAAAGACTTGACCGATGCTTTTGGCAAGAAAAATGCTTTTGCTAAGGTGGTTGCCGAGTCAGGAGAATGTAAAGGAAAAGGTGGTTGGACATCGGTGATTAATATCCAGTCTAAATAACTGAATGATAAGTTTTGTGCATAAGGAAGTGCAGCAAAACTTAAACGGATATTGACAAAACAAATAATAATAATATAATGACCGGCTCAACATAAACGCGGGAATAGCTCAGTTGGTAGAGCACAACCTTGCCAAGGTTGGGGTCGCGAGTTCGAATCTCGTTTCCCGCTCCAAATTTAAAAAGCCGTGGCAAACACGGCTTTTTTTATTTCCTGATAACACCTAATCAGGCTCTTAGAAACATGGCTGCGTAGCAAAGTGGTTATGCAGTGGCCTGCAAAGCCATCTACACCGGTTCGATTCCGGTCGCAGCCTCCATTTTCTTTCCTAAAATTTTTTTGCTGGTTTTAAGTGGGTGGTCTTAAGTTTTTTAACAATTTTGCATAGGATATTTTGTGATATTCAAGGCGTAACGTAGGGCGCATAGTTTATACTATGTAACCGAAGTTGTAACCATGAAGATTGCAAAATAAACCAGCAAAAAGTTAAAAAACTTATGAGCTCCAACTTTTGTTAGGCGTAAAATACTCGTCCATGAAGCAGAGCAATATCGATCCTGTAAAAAAAAATAAAATTGCTGATGATGTTCGTATGCGCGGTTTCAAAAAACGTGCGCCTATCGGAGAAGCAAATAGTTGGTTGGATCATCAAATGATGGAGCTATCAGAACAAACCATCGCTATCCAGCAAGCCTCAGGCAGAGTTATTTCACAGGATATTTCAAGCCAATTTAATATTCCGGGATTTGAGCGCTCCATGATGGATGGCTATGCCATCGTTGCCTCTGATACCCAGGGAGCCTCTTCCTATAATCAATTGCAATTACAGGTTATTGGTAAATCCATGCCAGGGCGAGGAGCCGATATTAAGGTTAATTCAGGGACAGCAGTCCGAATAATGACAGG
>JALXCS010000380.1 GCA_026990815.1 Methylomonas sp.
TAACTATACTTAACCTAGCGAATTAGTCAACTATTTATTAAATAATTGATTTATAATGATATTAATGTGTCCCAATGGGGAAATATAACTACCTGGAATACTTTTGAGGGGAAACATCCTGACCCATGAAATTAGGGACAGGCTCAAGAACTAGGTGCTGAAAAACTCAGCCTCTCACCCAAAAGATGTGAGGCTGAGAAAAAAAGCACCAAACCAAGAACTAATCGTGTAGGCGAAGCCTGCTGGGTACTTTTTTGGGAACAGTTTTGCGCAAATCTATGCTATTCGGGTCTGTCAGTGCATGTAAGAAAGCTATTAAATTCTGAAATTGATTGTCAGACAGTTGGATTTCTGAAAGTTCACTGGCATTTGCTATCTGTTCGACTAATTCCGGAGAATTCTGCACTAAAAAATCAATCCTATCCAGATCTTTTCTGGAAGGTAAAGACACTTGTTTCTGATCATAGTTTTTTATACTAAAAATCGAATCTAAATGATGTCTGACCATTGCCTCCAAGGTATCATAAGCTCCATCATGACCATACGGTGCTGTTAGAGCAATATTTCTCAAACTCGGTGTTCTGAACTTGAAACGATCTCCCATATCCCCGGTAACTGCTTCTCGTCCAAAATCTTCGTGACCTGTTGCACCATGACCCTTACCCGGGCCAATTTGGGGCATTGCGATTGCATGAAAATCCTGATCAGTCTGAAATTTTCCGGAATGGCAAGTTCCACATTCTGCTTTTCCATAAAATATACGCATGCCTTTCTTGGCCATTTTACTTAATGCTTTTCTATTGCCTCGAATAAATTGATCAAAGGGACTGCTGTCAGCACGGAAAGTCACTGCTTCATAAGCTGCTATCGCATTCGCCGCATGGACAAAAGTGATATCTTTTTTCCTGCGAATTTCAGGGTAAGCTGCTTTAAACAATTGAACATATTCATTGTTTCTTCTTAATCTTTTCGCCAGTAGATGCCATACCATCGGTAAATTATCATTTGCAGTGGCGTCAGCAATTCTGTTTTCACCAGCCTGGCCTGCCATTTCTGTTGGCGATGTTACAGGAAACATCGCCTGACAAGCCAATACTCCATCCAGACCCTGTGGCAAATCATCTCCAGCAGGCGTAAAACAAGAACTTGGAAAAGAAGGGTCAACTTCCACCCTGCCATCATAAAACATGGCTGCAAATTCGTAAGCTCCCAGATTAAATACGGGTGGTGCATTTCTTGGAACTCTTTCATGAATTTTATGACGTCGTTTACCGGTATTTCGGGTTATTCCCAACCCTTGGCCTCCTTCACCAACAGGCAAGGAAAGACCATCCCCTGTATCAGCCAATCCATGATGGCAAGTTGCGCAGGATATATTTTTATTTCCCGACAAAATTTTATCATAAAACAAAAACTTACCCAGTTCGACTTTCGCAGCATTATCATTTTTAATAATGTAATAATCGTCATTTGTAACTGGAGCAAGAAGATCAGATAAACCGTGCTTTTTTTCTTTACGCTCAATATCAAATTTTCTTGAATCAGCTATTTTGGCAAGAAAAAAATCTTTATAGGGACCGATGTCGACAAGGAATGCTGGTATTCCTTGCGCCATGGTATTATTCACCCCCTGTATTAGCAGTAGCGATGTACATAAATAAACTATTCTTTGATTAAACATAACCAAACTATCCTTTTTCCAAAATTAAAAAATACTTCTTACTTAATTCAATATCCGATTTTTCTTATATTTCTACCATAAGCTGAAGACTACTTTAAATCGGACCCAATAAATTCTAAAGCGCAAGAAACTTATTTACAGGTAAAAATATAATTTTTGATTGTGAACAAATAACTTGATTTGGTAACAATAATTAACCTGTTTTGATAATCAATATTCCTTTTCAACCTGATCTTGAGTATTAACCGGAAGAATACCAGCCGGTCTAAAAAACTAATATTGTCCATTCGGTCAATATTCAAACCATTAAAAATATCAATTCAACCCTTTTCCTCGCAATAATTATTCAGCATCTGTCCTGCGGCAATAAGCAAAAATACGACTTTAAAATGAAATTATTTAACCATTAATCAAGAAGTCTTAAGACTACATTAAAAGGAAGAAATTGTAAATTATTTCAATCGCTTTGGATCATCATACTGGTTTTTGAGACATTAAATTGGTTATTAATTGAGGAAAGAATTGCTGAAAAATGAGTCAGGGGAGAACTATACAAAAATTATCGAAATAAAGCGATCAAAAATGGAGTTAAGGCTAAAAGCATATATTAACCTTATGAAAAATAATGGAATTATTTGGTTTCAAGTCCTTTTCCTCACCAGTGCCTATGGTTTAATACGAATCACAATGAAAAAACAAAATGGCCAGAATTTTTACTCGCTGCTACCATCTTCTATTTCACAACCATCCAGTTCAGGAAAAGGCTGTTCCTCGCACTCAATGCCGGCTTCATTTAGAGCTTTGGTTAAACATTCCAGTCGATTATCCATTAAATGGATATGATCCAGCATGTGGTTGATAGCTTGTGCAATCGGGTCTGTCATGTCAGCAGTAGCGCCATAGGCATCAAAACCAATTTTTTTGGCAATTTTGTCCCGTTCAGACTCGGCTTTTTTAGCATTCGGGTCAATAATATGGCCCGGAATACCAACAATGGTTGCTCCTGCAGGTACTGGTTTAACCACGACAGAATTAGAACCAACCCTGGCCCCTTCTCCAACCTCAATAGGGCCAAGAACCTTTGCTCCAGCACCGATCACGACTCCTTTATGTAAAGTTGGATGGCGTTTTCCCTTTTCCCAGCTGGTTCCACCTAAAGTTACGCCATGATACAAGGTACAATCATCACCAATAACCGCAGTTTCTCCAATCACCACACCCATTCCATGATCGATAAAAAATCGCCTGCCGATTTTTGCACCCGGATGAATTTCGATTCCGGTTAACCAACGCCCTATATGGGAAGTAAACCGACCAGCCCAGTGAAATCCGTATTGCCAAAGCCAATGCGCAAATCGGTGAATAATCAAGGCATGAAACCCCGGGTAGGTTGTAACTACCTCAAATACGGTTTGAGCAGCCGGATCCCTTTCGAACACACACTTTATATCTTCCTTTAGCAAAGATATCCAATTATTCATTACATTTATTTCCTTGGGACATTCTCAAAATACCTCTTAAAATATCAACTTCCTTGCTATCAAGTTGACTTCGATTATAGATACGGCGTAAACGACGCATAATAGACTTGGATTTATCCGGGTGCATAAATCCAACATCAATTAGTGCCTGATGCAAATGCTGGTAAAACATTTCCATTTGCTCGGATGTTGCCAAAGTTTCATGATTTGTTTCTGGATCGCAAGGCTCTTGCTGTTTTTCACCAGCAACAAAAAGTTCATAACCTACCACCTGCACGGCAGTCGCCAGATTGAGTGAACTAAAATCTGGGTTACATGGAATTCTCAGCAAAAAGTGACATAAATCGAGTTCCTGATTGGTTAACCCTGAGTTTTCCCGCCCGAATACAATCGCCACATTGGTAAAATCAGCGTTTAAGACGATCATTTGTGCACAGTCTCTGACTGTCAATGTTGGCCAGCTCAAGGTTCGGTCTCTGGCACTGGCCCCAAATACCAAGGTACAATCGGCTATAGCCTCTTGCAGACTGTCGCAGACCCGAGCAGCCGCCAAAATTTCATCAGCGCCTGATGCCCTTGATGTTGCATCGGCACTAGGAAAAATTTTCGGAGAAACCAGATAAAGCCGATCAAGTTTCATATTTTTCATCGCTCGTGCAACGCCACCAATATTCCCTGGATGTGAAGTTTCAACTAAAACGATTCGTATTTTTCCCAACAAACTATAACCGTACCTTGGATATTAAAAACTAACGAATTCTAACAAAATATTTGTTATCCTATCTTTCTTTCTGTTCCGAAAAAATTTTGTATGCATCCAATGCTCACTATAGCTATCCGTGCCGCCAGGAGCGCAGGTAATCATATTCTTCGTGCAGTTGACAGTGTTGGTCAACTGCAAATTGATCAAAAAGGCAAAAATGATTATGCCAGTGAAGTGGATCGCAAAGCTGAAAGTGAAATAATTCGAATTATCAGTAAAGCCTACCCGAGTCACGGTTTCCTAGCCGAAGAAAGTGGCCATCAGAAAAGTGATAGTGATTATATTTGGGTCATTGACCCTTTAGATGGCACAACCAATTTTTTACATGGTTTTCCGCAATTTGCTGTTTCCATAGCGTTGAAGCATAAAGGTATTCTTGAAGTTGGAGTGGTCTATGACCCGCAACGGGATGAACTGTTTACTGCAGAACGCGGCGGCGGCGCCATGCTGAATAATCGCCGCATTCGGGTGACACGGCAAACAAGTTTGACTGGTTCATTATTAGGTACCGGATTTCCATTCAAGAAACAGCAGCACTTTGATGCCTATCTGGAAATGTTCCGAGCGCTATTTATTGATTCAGCCGGTATTAGACGTGCAGGAGCGGCCGCGCTAGATCTTGCCTATGTTGCCACAGGAAGACTTGATGGCTTTTGGGAAATCGGCCTGCATGAATGGGATATGGCAGCAGGAGTATTATTAATTAAAGAAGCTGGCGGTGTTGTAACAGATTTTTCTTTTCGGGATAAATATCTGGAATCGGGAAACCTGATTGCTGGTAATCCTAAAATGCATCAGATTATGTACCAAGCTATTGAGCCACATGTAACCGACAGTCTGAAATAAGTTTCCCTTTTTTTCTGGCTACTGGCTGGTTTAATAAAGCACTACTGGATCCAAACCTGGTTCTAAAAATCCACTGTAAAGTAATTACACACTTCCTTGTGTATCAATATTGCCTGCAATTAATTCAACCCGAAAATTCCCTCTATAAACCGCACACGAAGAAAAATCAGTTCTTATTTGTCAAAGTCACGAAAACCAGCTTATAGTATCTCAATCCTGCTGCTTTTGCGTTGGCCTCATTACGATATTACTAAAAAGAGCGGAACTAGCAAAAACCATGGTTGAAATAATAAATTGCCCTGAGATAAAACTCCAAACGCCAGCAATAATTAAAGTTCCGATTATTACATCTCTAGTAAATTCACTCATGTTTTTCCTCTCGAATATTGAATTAAAGTTACAAGAATAGTGTTTTATTACTACATTTATATGAACAAGCTCAAAATATTCTGATAACTGGCTTTTAATTTCCAGTTATTTGAACACCATCACACTTTTGAGTCAGAAATCTAATAAAACAACCTGGCCAAATCTGGTTTTAATCGGGCCATAGGACATAAAATCCAGATAAAAGTTTCTTTCGAATAATAAGTCATTTTATCAATCCTCAATTACAAAACTTATGTCTTTAATGAACAAGAAAACTTTTTTTTGCAGTTGCCTTCTATTAATTATCGGTAATGCTTGGCCATCTGATGTGCTACGAGAACAGCAATACGTAATAGAAATTATAAAAGATCTTCGTTCCGGTTCGGCAATTTATCTTGGAGAAAACCAGTACTTTGCTCTTTATAATGAAACTGAAACAACAGAAAACAGAGGGACTGCTATTTTATTGCATAATGCGGGTCAACATTCTGATTCAAAACCGTTAATTCATAATCTAAGAATCCAGTTACCTGAACATCAATGGGCTACTTTATCGTTACAACTTCCCGTTTACGAATTTGGCACAAATACCAATGAATATTTTGAATTGTTTCCGGAAGCATTTAAACGCATTCAGGTAGCTGTCGATTACTTACAGAAAAATGAGGTGAAAAATATCGCATTGATCGGCTATGGAATGGGAAGTTTAATGGCAGTTTATTATGCATTTGAATCAAAAAGCCCAGCGATCAAGGCAATTGTTGCAATCAGTCTTCCCACTCCTGAAACAAAAAATAAATTTGCCAAGACATTGAAGTTTTTAGAAAAAATCAATCAGCCATTACTTGATATTTATGGTTCAGCTGATATAGCCACAATCAGTAGTAATGCAAGAAAAAAACGTATTGCAGCCAAACATAATCCACAATACCGACAAGTTATGATTAATGAAACTCAACGCCCATATCGAAATTATCAAGAACTTATGGTAAAGCGAGTTTATAGCTGGTTAATTCAGGTCTCAGACAATTAATATCAATCAGAATATTCCACTACGCTATTTTCGGAGGAAACAGTAACCTCACCAATGCTAAAGACAATTTCTTCTTGATCACGCAATATTTCTTTAGCCCGTAATTCTTGTTCTTGTGGGACACAAATAATCATGCCAATGCCGCAATTAAAGGTTTTCAGCATTTCACGATCATCAAGGTTTCCTTGCTGCTTTAACCATTGAAAAATCAAAGGCTGTGGCCATGAATTCAAGTCAATTGATGCCGATAGTCCTTCTGGTAATACCCGTGGCAAGTTTTCGGTAATTCCTCCTCCAGTGATATGTGCCAATGCATGGACCGGAACTAACTCTGTTAGAGCTAATAATGATTTGACATAAATTCTGGTCGGCTCCAGCAGTGATTCACCAATAGTTTTATCATCTAAAGGATCCGTCAGCGCAACAGTATTATGTTCAATAATTTTCCGAATCAACGAATAACCGTTGGAGTGGGGGCCAGAAGAGGCAATTCCAAGCAATTTATCGCCAGCTTTAACTTTTGAGCCATCAATCGCTTTGTGTTTATCAACAATACCAACACAGAACCCGGCCAAATCATAATCGCTGTCTGCATACATGCCTGGCATTTCAGCCGTTTCACCACCAACCAACGCAGCGCCAGCAAGTTGACAGCCTTTCCCGATGCCTTCAACTACAGAAGCGGCAACATTGACATCCAGCTTGCCACAGGCAAAATAATCCAGAAAAAATAGAGGCTCAGCGCCTTGCACAATAATATCATTGACACACATCGCGACCAAATCGATGCCGATCGTATGATGGATATTCATTTCATTGGCGAGTTTTAATTTGGTTCCCACTCCATCGGTGCCAGAAACCAGCACCGGATTTTGAAAGCGATCCAAAGGCAACTCAAACATTGAACCAAATCCACCAAGACCAGCCAAAACACCTTGTGTACGGGTGGCAGCAGCAATGGGCTTGATTCGATCAACAAGAGCATTGCCTGCTTCAATATCCACACCGGCATTCTTATAACTTAAACTTTGTTGGTTTTGTTCACTCAATGTTATTCTCTTACTGCTAAAATTAAATATAGACCGCTAAACGATTTGCAAACGCATCAATTTGCAAGGTAGATACATTTAAATCACTAGCAATAAATATGCGCAGGGATTTTCAATCCACCTTATCCGGCAGTTAATGCAAGCGAGCGGCTGGTCTGCTTGGTTACCTATTGTACAAGACAAAATTATTTTCGTGTGAGGTTATGCAACGACTATTAACTGTATTTTTATTTATTTTACTCAGCCACTCTGAAATCTCGCCTGCTGTTGAAATGCATGGACTGTTTGAAGCTGAAGTTATTACCCAAAGCCAGTCTCCTAAGGACCGAAACAAAGCGATAAAAGATGCGTTGGCTATTGTATTAGGAAAAATAATGGCCGGGGAAAATATTTTTGATGACCCTACTGTAAAATTGGCTTTGAATGATGCCCCTCGCTACACGGCAAAATATCGATATTCACTCATTCCTTCAAATTCTGATGAAAATTCAGCAAGGTTAATGTGGGTAGAATTTGACCAAAATGCTCTGCTGGAACTCGTGCGTTCTAGTAAACTCGGTATCTGGAATGAAGTTCGTGATGAAACCCTGGTATGGTTGGTTATAGAAAGAAATGGCAAAAAACAGATTTTTAATGAAGAACTAATGCCTGATATTGCTAATGCACTAGCAAAAGCAGCAAAACGCAAAGGACTCCCGCTATTATTTCCTCTAATGGATTTAGAAGAAAATCAAAAAATCACTATTCCTGATATATTAGGAGCCTACTCTGATAAACTATTAGAAGTTTCAAAGCGTTATGCAACCCCATCTATTCTTGTGGGCCGGGTAAAAAAACACAAAAAATGCTGGAAATCGGAATGGGCACTGTATTTTAGCAATGACATCAAGCAATGGAACAGTGAATGCGAGACTTTGGATGAAGCCATCCTCTCGGGCATGAAAGGAACATATGATAAGCTTTCAAAATTTTATGCAGTTAAACCCGACACATTAGAAATAGATACTGTTATTTTGAAAGTATCAGGGGTGAAGACCATGACCGACATGAGTAAAATAACGGATTATTTAAATTCTTTACCGATGACAGAATCAGTCAATTGGTTAAAGATTAAATCCGGAATTAATTACTTTAAAGTAAAAACATCTGGCAGTCGCCGCACCTTTGTTGATGCGGTTGGGCTGGGAAGAATTCTTGACCCACTAGATCCTGAAGATTTACAGGATAAGAATGAGTTAAAATACCGGTTGCTCCCGGGTGACTCTAGCCGGTGACATGATAAACCAATAAAAAATGGCAATAGGAGGGATATTCCAATGACAACTAAAAAAAACATTTTTCTGCATCTTTCATTATTATTTCTCATGGCATGTTTTACTTTTTTCACTCAACCCGCCTCAGCCTATGAGGATGATGAAAAAATAGAATGTAAGCCCCCCAGACTCCGAAGTATTAAACCCGAAAGCTATACTAAGAACCATTCAGAAGTTTCTCCTGAGAGTGAATTTTCATTTACCTTGCCTGTTTGGACTGACCCTGAAAAGGTTACAGTGACGGTGAAAAAAATACCTACTAACGTGACAGTTGAAGATCATGGAAGTTTTTTTCTGGTCAAGGGAAAGCTGCCTGCTGAATTGGAAAACACCTATGCCCGAATTAGTGTCAGAGCAGTTGCTAAACTGGGATGTTTAAAAAGAGATGGTTGGCTATTAAAAATTTCAGAACGGGTGACTAATGAACCGAAATCCGAAACAGAATCGAAACCTAATCCAGAAGAAAACCCCGAAAAACAACAACCCGCTATAGCTCAATAAGGAGTTTTTTCAGAAAAATTGTTCCAGACTTGAAAAGGTTTATTGGCATCAGCGATGTCAATTTGTAGCATTGGTATTGTTCGTTGCTCGGGCATTAACTGAATTTCTTGATAAATAAAGCTGTCATCAAAGCCTGCTTGTGCCGCATCAAATCGATTGCAAGCAAAATAAACTTTTTTCAGTCTGGCCCAATAAATCGCTCCCAAACACATGGGACAAGGCTCACAACTGCTGTAGAGAACACAATCTGTTAGCCAAAAACTATTAATGTTTTGGCAGGCGCGTCGAATTGCTAGAATTTCCGCATGCGCTGTAGGATCATTTTTTTTAGTAACCAGATTAGCGTTGCTGGCTAATATTTGTTCATTTTTAACAATAACAGCTCCATAAGGCCCACCGCCTTTTCTTGGGTTTTCGGCGGCAAGATCAATAGCCTGCTGTAAAAAATCTATTTTCACTGCTTCAAGCCAAGAGGATTTTCCGGATCAATTCCTTCCATGAAAGGCAATCGTCGATCCTTATTAGTTATTTGGTAAACCTTGCCCAACCAGTTGTTAATTACCGCCTTGGCCGTATCTCGCCAGGTATTATCCAAATTCTCAATAATTTGTTGCTCTGGAAAATCTTCCAGCTCCCTTCCCAAATTTTTAGCTTCAATCACATGTTTATTATAATCCCGTAAAATTTTCTGAGCTTCTGGGTTGAAATAGTTTTCCGGAAAAGGTGGGGAATCTTTTCTTTCTCCGTGAAAAAAACGAATGACTTCCCGTTTATATTCTTTCATCAAACTGATTTCGTCATATTCAGGATGCCCTTGAAAAAAAACAATTCTGAAACCATCAGGACTGACCGCCAAATGAACACCTGCTTGCTCACTGATTGCCAACACTTTCAATCCATTTTCCTCCATATCCTTTTGAAAAATTTCATTATATCTCGAATGCGGCACATCAAAGCGGGTATTGATTTCGGCCACTAATGGGTGTCGACGATCCAGCAATTTATGGGCAAATACTCCCCAACGCTTTCCTGTTGCTAATGGCGTTCTTTCAATCCCGTAGCAATAATGAATTAAAGCATGTGTTGCCAAACAGGAACAAAGAATGGATGTTACATTCTTTTTTGCCCAATCAAAAACTTCAGTTAGAGGTTGCCAGAAATCCTCTTCAGGTATGTGTGGATGAGTAACATTGGCGCCGCTGATAATCAAGGCATCTAGGCCATCCTGTTTGATCTTGTCAAAGGATTCATAGTATTTTTCAATATGAGCCTTCGCCTCAGGGCCACGCTGCAACCCTTCGACAGTGAATAGGTGGACATGGAATTGGGCTATTTGATTGCAGGCGCTAACCAATCTGAAAAATTGCCTTTCCGTTGCTTCAAGCGCAGAATCTGGCATCATATTGAGTAACCCAATATGAATTTCCCTAATATCCTGGTGACTGGCTCTTTCTGGATTTAATATATCCTCCCCTTCATCACGTAAACGCTGGAAAGTAGGCAAATCAATATGAGCAACAATTGGCATATTCTTAGCCTCCTTTATTAATTAGTTTGAACGTCAATTGCATTTGCAATTAACTGAATAAAATCTTGTTCGCTTTGAATTGACGCAGCTTGACCAGCATCAATTGTATATCCGTACTGTTCAGCTATTGCCTGATAACGTGGTAATCTGGATTTAAAAAGTTCGGGGAATACCCAGCGAACAAAATCATCCGGATCAATTTCATCCGTATCATGAAGCTTTTTCAAGTTCAAATAATCTTCCAATTTGGTTTCAAGAAAAGCCTCCCGATAATACATGGGCTTGGGGTCTGAGACGGCACGATCAATAATCGTTTGTTCAAGATTTTCCGGAATTTTGAGATACACGATCAAGGTATGTTCGGCCAGGACAGACAAGGTTTCCGGGTCATCCAGTTCACAAACACTACCGCCGGCGTCATTAACAAAATGTTTATAACCGTATATATCTTCAGCTTTATGGATAAATTCCGGTACATCACGCATTGCCATAATCTCAGCATGGCGATGCAAATATTGTCTCCTTTTAAATTCTTCCAGGGATAATCCACCCAATTCAGGACTCCCTATTTTCCCCAAAAAACTGGAAACGAGAGTCAGGTTATCAACAGTTATGTTATTACAAATATAAATAGAATCGGAAAGCAACAAATCCCGTAGAAAAGGCACATCCATCGCCTGTCGCTTAATATTATCCAGAATCGGCTCTTCGAGATATTTGGTGCCAATGCGATAATCACCGGAATAATGAAACCATTTTTCTTTGGGTAATTTATTAGCCAATGTGGTTTTTCCTGCACCTGACATGGCTAACAAGGTAATTCTTTTTGATTCCCAGTCGAGGAATTCCTGGGTGCTCATTTTCATGATTTGGATTCTTGCTTGGTGAAAAAGACTGGCTATATTAACAAACTACCACTTGCATACAAGAAAAAACCAGGAATCTAAACTGTCATATAATAATCCCGTTTTGCGGTTTGCCATACCTGATAGGTCATTGTACAAGTGGCATAAAGGGATATTAAATCTAAAGGAACCCCCAACCCAGCTACATCGATTTCCAGAAAAAGCATAATAACCAGCGTCCATACCGAATTGTAAATCAAACTGGCTAATACTAATGCCGTATAGAGGTAATCAGAACCCGTTGTGACAGGCTTATCCTTATAAACTTTATAACCAATATGAATAATGACAACACCAGCGATGACATCCAAAACAGTAAAAATAAATGGCCCGGTATCCCAAATATAATAGATGATAACACTCCATAAAACAGAGTATTCAAGACCGAAAATCATGATAAATTTCTTAAATTTCGCCACTTGTTAGTTACCTTTTTTCATCCATTACATTCAAAAAACAAAGATGGGGAAGCTATGATTTTTAATAAGACAGTGTGCTTTTGCTCATCATTCATATAATAGTAGCAGAACAGGGAGATAGATTTTTTCGGTGCGTCCTTGCCCCACAAAGTTTTTTGAAAATACTTATTCTGAGTGTTATTTTCTCATTTCACTAAGTATTTCTCCATTATTATCTAATGTTATTTCCAAAATATTTCCTGAAACCATAAGATCAATATCATATTCTTCGCCATATCGATTGGGATTATTAATCATTTTCACAGCTAAAATTTTGTAATCTGGATAATTTGATTGCAAACTTTTAACTGCCTGATCTGAAATGACATTAAACGAATGCTTTTCCACAATAATAATATTAGTAAATAACTGACCATTAGGCCTGAATAATTCCCCCATTTCATCTTCGTAAGGCATATTATTTTGATCAGTTTTATTTTCCTCAAACGTCACTTGATAAAAAGATTGGCCAAAATGGTTTTTTTCTTGTACAGAAATAGCCTTTGCTTTGGGATGGTTTTTATGCATATAGTCCAAGGCTTTTTGTGGTAAGTCTTGCATGCTGATATTTTTAGCATTGACAGTAAAAGATGTTGATGTTAAAGACAGTAGCAGCCAAAATATTTTAATAAATTTTTTTTGCATGATAATCCTCCATTAACTTGATATATAAATATAGATACTTTGTTTTATTTAAAGCATCACCGAAAATTGGATTCAAATATGATCCAATAATTTCAAACCAGGCGGTAATGATTCACCAAAAACCTGCTTTTCCTCCTGCTCGTCCAGCTCGGTTATTTGTGTAATCATATTTATCCAGGAAGCAGGAGACTTGCTGGATTTTAGTTTTGCTCCAACTTTTTCACGGAGCTTAGTATTCACATCCCTGTTTCGATCTCCTGTCATTCGAGTCATCAAAGTGGCGGCAAAACCAGCCTGAGGTATTTTTTTCCAATCAACGCTCAAACATTGCTGCAGCCATAATTCAATTTGACCGGGAGGAATAACAAAATGGTCGCTGCCATGAAACAGTTTTCTTGAGCCAACTCGTCCCAAAGCCCACCAACTCTGCACCGATTCGCTGGGTTTTTTCAGACGTTTTAACAACCATTCTCCAAGCTGAGTTTTTTTATCAACTGAGAGTCGTTCCAATGATCCTGCCAACCTGACCATTTCGTCATAGCTGTGCAATTTGCTCAGTTTGGCGATATTGCCTTGTCTTGCAGAAGCAGGGTTAATAAATTTTGCCAGATCAGCAAATATTTTTTCCTGGGCCAGGGTATCAAGTCCACCGGCAATTCTGCGCCACAAAGTCCACCATTCCGTCCAATTTTGAGTTTCAGTCACAAACTGAATGCCCTTGGGATAAATTTTCCACAATTGTTCAATCCGCCAATCATCCAGTTGGTAGCCAAACCCCGGTCTCAAACAAAAACCCGTCAAATTCAACCAAGCCCGCTCATGATTAATCGAGCGTCGGCGGTTTTTCATGGTTTCAAGCAATAACGAAAATAATTCCCGTAATAATAGCGTGTGCCAGTCCTGACGGGGACCAAGCATTTTTTCCAGATCAGAGCGTAAACTTTTTACCGCTTTGGGATTGACAGTTTTTGATTTACCACCAAAAATTTCCAGTATCTTTTCTGCCGCCTGATTAAAATTATCGGGCAAACCCTGACGCTGCACAGATTGCGTTCTGCGCCGAATCTCAAATTCAACATCCCAGCGTTGCTGAGGGTTATCAACTGCAACACACTGAATTCTCAAGGTTCCCACTTCCGTCAAAGTTATTGCCAATTTAACAGTGACTTCATTAAGCGTTGCCCCATCCTGCTGTTCAAGCGCAACAGCCAAAGGCGGTAAATCATGAAACCGGTCATCCATTTCCTGAACAAGCTCACCCGGCTTTAATTGGTTATCCCCTGTCAAAGAAGCCAGATGAAAACGCACGGGCTGACCCAAACGCAATGCAAATTGCCTGTTTTCCAGAATGATTTCCTCACCTTCCTCGGTTCCCTGCGGCAAAATACAAATTGCTTGCCGTGATTTCTCAGTTTCCAAATCAATCACCAAAAAATAACTGCGTGATGCACCACCGCCAATCTTTATCTGTTTACCCTGTCTGGCTATCGCATAACTGACTGCACCAAAAGCAACAGCCAATTCCGGATGAATATTTTCCAGATGTTTAACCGGCTGGTCACTCCAGGAACCGAGCAAATCAAGAACCCTCTGACGAATCACTTTGCTGCGAAACACTCCGCCATTAAACAAAACCGCATCAGGAACACCCTGCTCGCTTTGTGTCGCCTGTTGCGCCCCCTGTTTATGCAGATTCAAAAAAGCGGCAATATGTTTGCTGATCGCAGGATCTGCCGCATAAGGCAAGCCGAATTCCACCACACCACTGCGTTTCTTGTCTGGAAACTGATCTATTTTTGATAGGGGAAAGAAGCCATCCAGGGCAATCACATTAACTACCTCTTTACTCAATTCAACTGAACGCGTACTACCAATTAATCGAGAACCGCCGCCCAAAAGCGTTACTGCATATTTTTCTGGCGCTTGGTCATTGAGTAACTGCTCCTTGCAAATCCGGCATTGTTCAATCAACTGCGCCAATTCAGCAACGGAAACCCGCTTGCCATCCGGATACAAGCTTTTTTCGACGCGATGTGCCAAGGTTAAATCAATATTATCGCCTCCCAGCATTAAATGTTCGCCGACACCTATTCTTGTCAGTTTAGGCTTCGGACCACCTGGTTCAACTTTAATCAGAGTCAAATCGGTCGTGCCGCCGCCAACATCACATACCAAAAGCAGCCGAACATTTTCCAATGCCTGATCTAAATCATGCTGATGCCTACGCAGCCAGTCATAACAAACCGCTTGTGGCTCTTCCAGCAAGCGCAGCTTGGGAATTCCGGCAATTCGTGCAGCCTCAAGCGTTAAAGAGCGTGCGGCTTCATCAAATGATGCGGGAACGGTAATCACAACATCCTGATTTTCCAGTAAGGCATCCGGAAATTTATGATTCCACACGGCACGAACATGGGCCAGATACCTGGCGCTAGCATCGAGCGGAGAAACCTTAGGCACATCCTCACTACTACCCCAGGGTAATATCGGTGCAGTATGATCAATGGACGGATGAGACAACCAGCTTTTGGCACTGGTCACCATTCGTCCTTGGGTTTTCGCACCCAAAACTCGGGCTGCTTCGCCAATCACTGCCGAATCGCCAGATGGCGAAAATGCAATATCAGATTCGACCAGCTCACCTTCGGCAGGATGATAACGAACGGACGGCAGCAAATCCCTCGCAGCCACTTCACCCGGCGCCACCAGTTGTTGAATTTGGAAAAGCTTTATTTCGGAATCAGATGGATCGGCGTTGGCATATGCGACAACAGTATGGGTTGTCCCCAAATCAATACCGACCAGGTATTGTGGATTTTGATTTTGCACGTTTGTTACTGGAATCTATTCCTGATGTACATCTGTTTCGGAAGATTCGCAGTCATCTTCACCCGCTCGAACATCAAATTCAATTTTCCAGCGGTTACCGTCCTGGGTCGATACAGCTTGTAACTCAAGTGTTCCTACTTCAGTCACTGCGGCACATAAATGGACGGGAATCACCTCTCCCGGATTATGATTTTCAACCGGCAAAGTGATTTCGATTTCATCAAGTTCTTCAAGTTCACCTTCAGACCAGTGTTCAAGTCTTGCTCCAACCTGATCATCACGGCGAACCGTGGAACTGAAAAAACGGAATCTGACCGGCTCTCCAATTACCAGACCGAACTCATCACCCACCAGTTTCTGTTCAGTACCTTCTTCCATGCCAAAAGGGGCGATACAAAGCGCTTGCAATTCTGGCAACATTCCAGGGACAGCAGGCATTGTGCTCTCAATACCCACATAATAGGCAGCGGCAGTTCCGCCTTTGATGCGGACGCCCTGGCCTTTTCTGACGAACCCATAATAGGCTGCACCACGCGCGACTGCCAAATCCAGATCAGCACCTTCAAGTAATCTGGCTTCTGGCGCGGCTTCGCCCGTCAACCAGGAATTCAGTACTTCCATTAATCGTTGACCCAACAAATCAGATTTTAATACCCCACCGTTAAATAACACAGCCGATGGATGTAAAAAGCTGGCATTTTCCGGCAAGGAAATATCGGACAATTCTTCGGTTGCTGAAAGTTGTTTTGATAAAAATGCCGCTAAATGGCGAGTAATACCGGCATCTTGCGCATAAGGCAGGCCAACTGTTCTTAATCCTGTTCTTGCGCGACTAACAGGCTGTTCAGTAACGGAAATTTTTGGAAAAAAGCCTTCAACCAATACCCGGTTGACTTCCTCGCGGGTTAATTCAGTACGAAGTGTTCCACCAATCAATGACGAACCCCGGTTGGGAACAACCAATGGAATGTTATCCGCTTCCGGATCACTGAGGATTTTTTCTTTGGCATCACGGCAACCATGCGTCAATGCCTGTATTTGCCATGGTTCAAGACATTTGCCATCCTGTTCAAGTTTAGCTTTGACGGTATAAGCCAGAGCTAAATCCATATTGTCACCGCCCAGCAAAATATGATCACCGACCGCAACACGAGTTAATTCTAGGTTGCCTTCCCGCTCTGTAACTGCAATCAAGGATAAATCTGTGGTGCCGCCACCAACATCAATGACCAGAATAATATCGCCCACTTTAACCTGATCCCGCCATTCACCTTGACTTCTTTCAATCCAGCTATACAAAGCAGACTGCGGTTCTTCTAGCAAAATAGCCTGATCCAGCCCCAGGGTTTTAGCCGCATCGACTGTAAGTTCACGTGCCGCGGGATCAAATGATGCCGGCACCGTAATCGTGACATCCTGTTGCTTTAATGGAGCTTCAGGATGTTGATTGTTCCAGGCATTTAACAAATGCTCCAGATAGGCACAAGTAGCCTGAAAAGGTGAAATTCGTTCAACTTCATCAGGCGCTTCAGCCGGTAATATCGGAGCTTTACAGTCTACTCCAGCATGGCACAACCAGCTTTTGGCGCTGGATACCAATCTGATCGGAGTTTTACTACCTAAATTCCTAGCAATTTCACCGACAATGTGTTCTGGATGCGGATCCCAGGGTAATGCAATCTCTCCTTCTGAAATTTCCGCTCTATGCGCTTGATACAAAAATGAGGGTAGCTGTGATTTTTCCTCAACCGTACCCGGTGCAGTTAGTTGTGGTATCGGCAACACTTCTTGAAAAACTTCAGTATCTTCAGATTGATTAATATCAACCCAGGACAATACACAGTGGGTGGTCCCTAGGTCAATTCCCACTGTAAACACGGACTCTCCGTTATCAGCCCCGTTTTGGGTGACTGATTCGGTTTCACTCATAATTCAACCTCCGCTGGGACAATCACTTTTGGATTATGATGTTCGGTTAATTTTGGTAATTTCACATTGGTAACTTGCCAACCTTTATGTATCAAAGCACCAGTGAATGGCGGCTCGCCGATGATGTTACCAATCAAACGCACAGCTGAGGCATCAAAGCCCTTGTTCAAGGTGATTTTATTGCCTTCCTGTTCGTTACGGATAGGTTGTAAATCAAAGTGTTCATTAATTACTTTACGGCAACCGTCATGGACAACGCGTGCGGCGGCACCCACTTCACTATCGCTGTAATTTGAAACGTCTTCTTTAACAAAATCGATGAAGCGTGCTTGTTTTTGTAATAGACCCAACAATTGCAATGCAGAATCCGTTGTTGATTCCTTCAGGACAACTGGCTCTGGCGCCGGAGCTGGAACTTCTACTTCAACGATCTTCTCGACTTCAACAATTTTTTCAATAATTTTGGGTTCAGGTTCAACAACGGGTGTTGCCGTAATTAATGCTTGTTGTCTGGATCTTCGTGAAGCTCCTGCTAGCATGGCCAATAGTAAAATAATCAGCAGTAACGCTAGTGCAAAAATAATGCCTGCCATAACTGCATGATATAAATCAAAAGTAGTCGGAACCAGGGATAAATCGATATTATAATGGGTATTCATTGGCTATCCTGTTGTTAATTATTATTTTCTTGATGCAGCGATCAGCATCAGTTCTTTCAGTAACTTACGCGCCGTTTTAGTTCGGGTCATTTTCATATAGCGATCGGCGCTTTTCGCTGGCACTTTTTCCTTAATAAAAGTTTCACGGACATTAACCAGAGATTTTTCGCATTCTTTTAAAATTTCATCTGCCAGCTTTCTAGAATCCATCTCCACTTTTATGCGTTTTTTAACTCCATTGGTTATACAAGTCATATATTCGTATTTCGATTTCTGGATATTGGCAATGGTTGAATCTGACAGCGTTGAAGCTTGCCATTCCTCGCTTGATTTATCTGCAGCCAAAGCCTGCAAGGAAACAGCAAAAAAAATCAGTAACAGATACTTTCTCATAGAACTCTCCGGTGAGAACAGAAATAAACAGTAATTTTACGCGAACTGGCGATATTGAACAATAAACCCGACATTGGACAGAAAACCCGGCTTCCAACAATTTTTTAACATAAGTTTTTGTATTTTTGTAAAAAAACCACAACCATCAAAAAACTCCTGATAATCATGAAACAGCTAAAAGCAAGCCATAAGCCATGATTTTGCAAGGACAAATTAAAATAATAAACCGGTAAAAAGCAACCGAGCACAGAAATAATCATTGTGTCTCGCATTTGCTTTGACAAGGTTGCGCCAACAAAAATCCCGTCAAATAAAAAACTGGGGGAAGAAATTAGTGGCAATATCAACAACCAGGGAAGATACTCCAGGGCAGTATTTCTGATTGATTCAAGATTTGTCAGCAAATAAATAATTTCCTTGCCAAAAAACAAGTAAATTGCTGAAAAAACAATGGCTATTAGCAATGACCATAAACCAGTTGTTAGCACTGCCTGCTTAAGTAGTTGTTTATTTTTTCTGCCAATTGCTCTTCCACTCAGGACTTCTGCTGCATTGGCTAGGCCATCCAGGGTATAAGCCAGAAAAGTCTGAAAATGTAGCAGCACGGTGTTGGCTGCAAGAATTATTTCACCAAACTGTGCACTTTGAGTGGTAAAAAAAGCAAACGCAAAAATCAGGCATAAAGTTCTGATAAATAAGTTTTGATTGACATAAAGCATGGCTTTTAATTTATTAAGCTGAAAAACCACTGACCAGACCGGCTTACGCATTAAATATTGTTTATTTCTCAATAATAGAGTGACAGCCAAAAACAACCCGATATATTCAGCACAAACCGACGCCAATGCGACTCCCTGAACGGCCCATTGAAACTTAACGACAAATAGTAAATCAAGGACGATATTGCTCAGGTTCGTGGTAATAACAATGGCAAGAGGAGCTTTTACATTCTGCAAACCCAAAAGCCAGCCAGAAATAGCATACAAACTGAGTGTCGCAGGCGCACTCCAAATACGAATATCAAAATATTGTAATCCTAGATTCTCAATTTCCGGACTACTTTGTATAACGAAAAAACCGAGTTGTCCGATAGGCTTTTGACAAAGCAAAATCACAAAACCGATAAGCAAGCTGATTAACATTGCCCGCCACAATATCGCAATAATTTCCGGCAGATTATTTTGACCAAATGCCTGTGCCGTCAATCCAGTGGTTCCCATGCGTAAAAAACCAAAGCCCCAAAAAAGAAAGTCAAAAATCATCCCGCCGATTGCCACTGCACCAAGATACAAGGGTGATGACAAATGCCCCATCATCGCAGTATCCACCAGACCCAACACTGGCGTGGAAATATTTGCAATAATCATGGGCAAGGCCAACTGCCAGACTTGTCTGTGATTAAACATCTATACTTTGCTAATTTAGAAACGTAGAATTTTTAATTATTCGCCAATTCTCATCAAGGGAAATAGAATTTTACATATGTACAAATATAACGGTTTATTAGTCCACCAAAGCCAGGATGAACAAGGTATTCTGGAAATCATTGAAGAAAAAGGAGTTCGCTCCCTGCATTTTGGTTCCAGCCCAAAACAAAGCAGTATGCTGCTTGATGAACCGAACCGCTTGTATTCACCTTATGCAAGAGCAATGATGGCCTGGCAGCTTTTCAAAGAAAAACCTGAAAAACTGTTAATGATTGGTCTTGGCGGTGGTATTCTAGCAAAATATTATTTGTACCATTTCCCGAAATGTCTTATTAAAGCGGTTGAGTATCGAAAAACTGTGGTCAAAATTGCAAGAAGTCATTTTGGATTACCACTGGATCCCCGATTAAAAGTCATTATTGACGATGGTGGTCAATACATCCGCAAAAAATCCCGGCAACAGACTGATCTTCATGATCTTTTGATTATTGATGCCTTTGATCAGAAAGGCCTGGCTGAACCAGTCAAACAACAGGCATTTTTTGATGACTGCAAAAACTTGTTATCTGAGGATGGCATTTTGGTTGTCAACCTTTGGAGTACCGATAAATCCTTGTTCGAGGAAATTGCTTGGTATCTTGGAAGAAGTTTTAACTGGCGGGTGCTTTTTTTACCGGTCAGAAAAAGAGGAAATATTATTGGTTTTGCCTTTTCTGAAAACATGCCGCAAATAACCGTCAAGCAACTGAAGACCCGCGCTGCACAACTGGAAAATCAGTATCAAATTGAATTTCCCAAGTTTATTCGGGATTTTAAGAGACATAATCGGGAAATATTCAATCAAGCCATCCGTTAATCGGCCTTATCAATCAATTTCCTGTATCAGGTCAAGCATATCCTCAACCGACATTTTGCCGCTGACATCGCCACCCTCGAGTAAGCTATTTGCCAGATCTCTCTTGTGTCTATGTAATTCAACAATTTTATCTTCGATGGTGTCTTTGGCCACCAAACGATAAATTGTGACAGGTCTTTTTTGGCCAATGCGATGGGCGCGATCAGAAGCCTGATCTTCAACTGCAGGATTCCACCAGGGATCCATATGGACAACATAATCAGCCGCAGTCAAATTCAATCCGGCACCGCCCGCCTTCAGGCTGATTAAAAAAACATCACCTTCACCCGACTGAAATGTATTGACGGCTTTTTTACGGTTAGCCATGCTGGTCGAACCATCAAGATACTGGTATCGAATCCCTTTTTTATCCAGTAATTCCCTTATTAAAATCAAATGTGCGACAAACTGGCTGAACACCAATGCTTTGTGGCGATTGGCGATGAGTTCTTCAACCAGTTCTTCAAATGCCTGTATTTTTGAACTGGCAATATCGGTATTTTCCATAACTAATTGCGGATGACAGCAAGCCCGTCGAAGCTTCATGATTTCTGCCAGAATCTGGAGTTGTTTTTGTCCTAAAGGAACGCCTTGTAACTCAGCTTCCAACATGGTTTCCTCGGCATTTTTTCTCAGCGCTTCATACAAGGTACGCTCTTCCTGGCTTAACTCAATATGCAAGGTTATTTCCGTACGTGGCGGCAATTCAGTCAGGACATCGCTTTTCAGTCTTCTTAGAATAAATGGTTGAATCAACTTTTTCAGGCGTTGCTGCGTTCCATAATCCTTCTGATTTTCAATTTTTTGGGCAAAGCGTTCATTAAACTTCTTGATTGAACCCAGTAATCCCGGGTTGATAAAGTTGAACAGGTTCCACAATTCGCCCAGGTGGTTTTCAATCGGTGTGCCAGTAGTGATTAATTTAAAATCACCTTTCAAAGCCATAGCTGCTTTTGATCTTTGCGTTTGTGGATTTTTAATCGCTTGCGCCTCATCAGCCACAATCGTGTGCCATTGTTTTTCAATCAGTTTTTCGGCTTCAGTCTGCAATAAACCATAACTGCAAACAATCACATCAAATGCACCTGCCTGATCAAGTGTTTGCTGTCGATCTCCCTTACCAAAATAATAGACATTCAAGGTGGGAGCAAAACGCTGTGCTTCTTCAATCCAGTTGTTGCAAACCGATGTTGGCGCTAAAATCAATGTCGGCCCCCGTTCTGCACGTGACAGAATTAATGCCAATGACTGAATGGTTTTTCCAAGCCCCATATCATCAGCCAGACAGGCGCCTGCGCCTAAATAGGCAAGTCTGGACATCCACTGGTAACCTTCCAATTGATAGTCCCTGAGTTCACCTTGCAAAGTCGAAGGCACTTTAGCTTCAAATTCATTTGCCTCAGCCAGTTTCTTTAATTGTTGCTGCCAATGTTTCCCAGCCTTGACATTCATGCCTTCGGTAATGTCTTCCAGCGCTTGGGAAGCCAATGGGTGAAAACGAAACTCCTTTTCATGAAGTTCTCCGAGCCCTGTCAAATCATCCAGTCTTTGACGCAATTCCTGGGCCAGTGCAATAATCTGTCCATCTTCCAGTTTTAAAAATCTGCCTGATGAAGCGGCCAATAAACCCATCAGGTTTTGCATTTCCAAGACCTGCTCATCATCAATCTGAATTTCGCCTGAAACACTAAACCAGTCCCGTTCTTTTCGAACATTAAACTGAACACTGGAAAAACCGGTTTCTCTACTAATTTTAATGGCCTTGCCCTTTGGCCATTCCAGAACCACGAAATCACCCAATGCCTGTAACTCAAGCAAGGCTTCCAGCGCCATTTCGGCATCATCCAGCTGCCATTTGGCATCGCTTGCATGATAAAGTGTCGGACAGTTTTCCAGAACTTGATCCAGATATTGTCTTTCCAAATCAAAATCCCGGGTCGTTTGCAGCTGTTTGTCATTTATTTCAGCCAGCACAGTAGTTCCCCCTGCGCCCGGTTTATAAACAGGACCACCATCAGCAAAAGGTTGCACGAAAACATCAATTAACAAACCCTCACCAACAGGTTGTAAATGAACATGCAACCGGCTGTCAGACTCTACCCTCTCTGCCATACTGGTTTGACCGGCGATATCCGATTGCACGGTCAACTTTGAGGCAATGGCTGATATTGAATCCATTACCTGTTGCTTGGCTTTTTTAGGCACCAGCAAACCTTTTGGCCCCAATATTTCAGCTACCTGCCGATGTTCCGGCTCAACCGGATAGACAATTAAGTCATGGCTGGCCATCTTTTCTACAACAACTTCATGAATGCCTGGATAAGGAAGCAATGCAATCAGCAGTTTGTCCTGCTGTTCGGATACAGAAAGCTGAATCTGTCCTTTGGAAAGATTAACCGGTGTATCAAATTGCGATGAATTCTCCCAGAAAATCAATGGATGACCGATTGCCTCAATAATGCCTTGCCGGCTGACCTGATAAATTTCACGGGCACGATAGCCATAAAAGTCATATTCGTACTTCATTTCGATACAGCGGCAAATGTTGCGATCCTGAACGGTCAAATAGGCAAAATCGTCAATTTCGTGATGTAACCGTTTGAGAGCTACATTTCGTCCTTTGGTCCATCGGCCATTTTTACCCAGGCGCTGCTCTTTGGGAGTCAAAGTAATTTCATGGTCATCAATATCAATCGTCCAGATTAACCGGAAGTTTTGCTGTTCTGCCTGCTTTTTTTGTGCCGCCTGTTCTTGATTGCCAATACGGGTCAAAGCATCCAGTGCGCGTTGCCAATTTTCAACGCGGGGTAATAAATCAAGAATATTGATAAAAGATGAGTCAGCATACTGTTCGGCCAGTTTTTTTACTTCCGGATTAGCAGCTTCCAATCGCTCCAGAAGATTCGAGCAAACAGCGGCATACCAGAAATATTGATGCTGCTCTGCCTGTACGCAGCGTTTGTTCAAATCGTCAATAAAGTTATACGGACCATTACTAATAAGATTCAGCTCATCCAGCCAATAAAGCAATAGCAGGTGCAATAGATGATCATAAGGATAATTAGTCCCCGAATACAATAAATGATTATCTGGATCTGATGCTTTGGTTTTAGCTTCATAAACATCCAGCCCAATCAGTAACCTCTGTTCTATAATCCCAAACAGGGAATGCTTGCCATTATGCTTGATTGAAATCTTTAACTGTTTCCTGAAGGTACTCAGGTTTTCAGGTTTTTGGCCATAAAGAAACGATAACTTCAAGAAATGACCTAGAATACCTGGAACATCTACATTACGTTTTTTTGTTTGTTTTCTGATCAGTTTCAAGACTGTGTCGTAAATCAAACAGGCTTCTTCATAATGGCCTTGCATAAACTTGAGTGCAGCCAAAAGAATAAGCCCTGGCTCCGAGTCATCATCTTTAAGCAAATCGTCAAGACCATCCAGATCGCCACGAATTAAATGCAGTTCAATGGATTTATAAAAAAATCTTCTAGGTACCTTCTCCTTGTTTTCAACAAGTTCATTCATTAATCGGTATTGAAAACTACACTTACCCAAGTCCAGGTTCATGGCAAACTGATATCGCTGTAACAAAGTCATGGCAATACCGATGGGTAACGAGTCGAACCATTCCCGGTCAAATTGCTGAAAAACAATATCGTCTAAAGACTGAACAATTTTTTCTGAATAATAGCGCTCAAATTCTTCAAAATAATTTAAAAATTGTTGCTCTTTCCCTAGATACAGATAAATACGCCATACTTTAATATGATGCAAATAAACAATATGATGGCTTGTCCCCACACTTTCCTTTATTGCATAAGGTGCCAGTTTATTAAAAAATTCAGGTCTGGCAGCAGCCTTGCGGGTTAAAATCTCAGAAATTTCTAAAGAACAGCGCCAGCCAGCGCTGGTGACCTCAATCAAGCCCATTTCTTCCAATTTGGTTCGTAAAGGCTTTGCGACAATATTAGCAATCGCAATAGGAACACACCCGGATATCTTGAGTAAATTTTGGAATCGGTTTTGTCCTATTGGGGCATAAATAACCGACAAAGCTAAAAGAATGTCCTGTTCACCAATAGAAAGAGCTTCATAGCGATCCAGTAATTTTTTTTTCATCAATACAATAACAAAAAAGGACTGTTTTTATTTTAACTGTAATTGCACATATGAGTTGAATCTAAGATTATGTACGGAACTTTTATTGTTCAAATAAAAGATTATCTCATATTCCCAACAGGCGTACTTTAAGTATCCGAAACCCGGTACCAAATTATTACCCGTAATGGATTTGAGAGAAGCAACCTGGGCTACTTTTACCGTTCTGAAAAACCCAATGATCTTTTCGGGGGAAAATTACACAGATTTTTTTGGAGGCAGCCGGTTAGAGTTAATTATCATTCATATAGGCAATCATCCAGACTGGGTAATTTTGCCAATTCAGATTGGTAATAACTCCAGGCCTCATCGTATATAGAAACTCCTTTAGCTGATAAAAGTTTCATATGATTATTATGTGTCACTTGAAAAGCTTTATCAAAGTCTGCGTTCAGAAAATTTCTGGTCAAAAGCTTACATAAATTATAGGTATCGGAATAGGCTGTGAGATTGCCATTTGCACATTGACTGATTTTCTCTGACATCAACCTCACTATGGAAATCACAAAGCCATCGTGCTGCCAGTTCAGGGTATTTTCCGGGACATCGTTTCCGGAAACCGCTATAGCCCCTAAAGCTACATAGGATAAATTCACAAAGCCAGAAAGGATTTCGGTCATTTCTCCTGATTTTATAGCATAAAACAACAAACCTCCCGCATCCATCAACATGGCTTGGTGTTGAATACATTCCATATCTGAAACATGGCCCTGTTCGCCAAATTTTGCCTGTTTGAAAGAACAAGCTTCATGATGTTCTCTAACTAATTGCAAATGTTTATTCATGGTTTTGCTCCTTTGTGATTTAAGAAAAACGATTCTACTGTCGATGGAGCAGTTTCAAAATGATTTGACTTGTAAACTTTTCATGCCCCTAACTAATTGTTTTTATTTATGAACGATTGCAATCCAAAATGGAGTGCCTCACTCCACAATAAACAGCTTGTTATCAAAAGCTCGTGATAAAATCTCCCCAGAACTTTCGTTCAAATCTTTGTACATGACAAAAAACTCACCATCTTGGAAGTTAAAGAGATAAGAAATTGACATAACAAGACTTTCTATCGCTTGAATGTACTTGAGAACTACAATGACTTATTTACACGTTTCTTTTTTTCAATCATTTATCTCCATTCCACAAATTTTTGTCATGTTATGTATAGAACATTCAAATAAATTCGGAATTTATTATCTATGACCTTTTGTCATCCAGTTGGTTCTGACTCTAAAAAATAAGTCAAACCCGATAGCAACTCACACTTCCACTGGGTCTGTTAAATATCAGTAAAATAACGTATTATTAAAGTTTAAATTATTTCATTTTTTAATAGTTAATTTGTTCAGGAGTAAAAAATGCCCATAAAGAAAATGGTTGATCTGGATTTGGCGGGAAAACGGGTTTTAATCCGCCAGGATCTGAATGTACCCATTAAAGACGGCAAAGTCACTAGCGACATCAGAATTCAGGCCAGTGTACCAACCATAAAAATTGCACTGAAAGCGGGAGCCAGTGTTATGGTGGTGTCACATCTTGGTCGACCGGTTGAGGGCGAATATAACGAAGAATTTTCGTTAAAACCAGTTGCTGAAAGACTTACTGACTTGTTGGGCCAACCAGTCATGCTGGAAAAAGACTGGCTTAACGGCATTGACATTAAACCCGGTGAGGTCGTGCTTTGCGAAAATGTCCGTTTTAACAAAGGCGAAAAGAAAAATGATCCTGAACTAGGTAAAAAAATGGCTGCCCTTTGTGATATTTTCGTAATGGATGCTTTTGGTACTGCCCATCGCGCTCAGGCGTCTACTCACGCTGTTGCCCAATTTGCCCCGATTGCCTGTGCTGGACCATTGCTTGCAAAAGAACTGGAAGCTTTGGGCAAAGCTCTGGAAACTCCGGACAGACCTCTGGTTGCCATTGTTGGTGGCTCTAAAGTTTCAACAAAGCTGACAGTTTTAAAAAGCCTGTCTGAAAAAGTTGATCAGCTCATAGTGGGCGGTGGCATAGCTAATACTTTTATTGCGGCTGAAGGTTATCCGGTTGGTAAATCGCTCTATGAAGCTGATTTGGTTGATGAAGCCAAAAGGCTAATTTCGGATGCAAAAAAAAATGGTTCGGATATACCCGTCCCTGTTGATGTGATTTGTGCCAAAGAATTTTCTGAGACTGCTGAAGCGACGATAAAAAAAGTTGCCGATGTGGCTGATGATGACCTGATTCTCGATATTGGTCCCGAAACCGCCAAACAATACGCCGAAATTGTAAACAAAGCTGGAACAATTGTCTGGAATGGACCGGTTGGTGTTTTTGAGATTGATCAATTTGGTGAAGGCACCAGGTCTCTCGCTATTGCCATAGCCGAAAGCCCTGCATTTTCAATTGCTGGCGGCGGCGATACACTGGCTGCCATTGATAAATACCAGATCAAAGATAAAATTTCTTACACATCAACCGGCGGTGGGGCTTTTCTGGAATTTCTGGAAGGTAAGGAATTGCCTGCTGTGGCAATATTGGAGCAAAGAGCTTAGCCCAATAAAACACTTGTATTTTTAGATAAAACCCTTATATGTATCAGTATGATATTAAATAAATTTAGGAGATAGAATGGCTAGAGTTACTGTAGAAGATTGCCTGGATAATATTGAGAATCGCTTTAAATTGGTTTTATTGGCCGCAAAAAGAGCGCGACAATTACAAAAAGGTGCGGAGGAATTTATACCTAGAGATAAAGACAAAGATACCGTTGTTGCCTTACGTGAAATCGCAGAAGGCCATGTGACTGAAGATAATATAGACTTGTTGCACCAAGTCGGTGAAGTTGAAACCAGTTCTGCGCCAATTGAAAAACTGACCGAAGCTTTCTAAGAACTTATTTTAAGATGGTGGAATTGGCTGAAAAAATCAATATTGAATTGCCTCAGGACAAGTTACTGAGGCAATTATGTACAATTTTGAGTCGATATTTGCATCAATCTCAAATTGATGAGGTCATTCACGCCTACGAATTTGGAGCCAACGCCCATTCTGGACAAGTTCGGAAAACCGGCGAAGCATACATTTGCCATCCGCTTTCAGTCGCCATTTATCTTGCTGAAATGCGTATGGATGCCCAAGGGATTATGGCGGCTTTGTTACATGATGTGCTTGAGGATACCGAGGTAACAAAGTCCGAATTACAACATTTGTTCGGAGAAGATGTTGCCGAGTTAGTCGATGGATTGACCAAACTCTCAAAAATTGACAACAAACCGCACGATGAAGCTCAAGCTGAAAATGTCCGTAAAATGATTCTAGCCATGGCTGACGATTTACGCGTCATCTTGGTCAAGCTAGCTGATCGCCTGCATAACATGCAAACTCTGGATGTTATGAAAAGCAAAAAAAAACAACGGATAGCAAAAGAAACATTGGATATTTATGTGCCTATTGCCAATCGTTTAGGTATGAACGACATGCGCAGACAATTGCAATCCCTTGGATTTTACAATCTGTATCCAATGCGCTTTCGGGTTTTACAAAAAGCCTTGAAAAAAATTCGTGGTAACCGTAAGGAAATTGTCGACACGGTTGAATCAGCGATCAAAAACAGGCTCATTGAAAATCAGTTAAATTGTGAAGTCACCGGCAGGGAAAAAAATCTTTACAGCATTTATCAAAAAATGCTGAAAAAAAAAATTTCCTTTTCGGATGTTGCCGATATTTATGCTTTTAGAATTTGCTGCGATACTGTTGATACCTGCTACCGGGTTCTGGGTGCCGTGCATAACCTATACAGCCCGGTGCCAGGCCGTTTTAAGGATTATATTGCCTTACCCAAAGCCAATGGCTACCAATCGCTTCATACCCTGCTAATCGGCCCTTTTGGATTACCTATCGAAATCCAGATCAGAACCCATCAGATGCACCAAATTTCTGAATCTGGAATCGCTGCCCACTGGCTATACAAATCTGATAACGAAAAAAAATCCACTTTGCAGGATTTAGCCCATGAGTGGCTTAGAGATTTGCTTGAAATTCAGAAAAGCGCAGGCAATCCATTGGAGTTCATTGATAATCTAAAAATTGATTTATACCCACAGGAAGTTTTTGTATTTACACCACAAGGAAATATTATTAAATTACCCAGAAATGCTTCAGTAGTTGATTTTGCATATGCCGTGCATACAGATATTGGCAATTCCTGTATTTCTGCCCGTATTGACAAACAGCTGGTTCCTTTACAAACCAAACTTGAAACCGGTATGACTATCGACGTCATCACTGCTGAGTGGGCGAGACCAAACCCGCTGTGGCTGAATTATGTGGTAACGGCAAAAGCCAGAAGCGGCATCAGAAATTTTCTAAAACATTTTAAACAACAAGAAGCCATTGACCTTGGAAAAAGATTACTGGAAAAGGAATTGAACAGTATGGATTTGTCTTTTGACAAAATACCTGAATCGCATCTCACCAAACTTCTAGAAGCGTTGGAAATATCCACCAAGGAAATTTTGCTGGAAGAAATTGGACTGGGAAATCGCATGCCTTTTTTGATTGCCAAAAGAATCAGTCAAAATGACATGCTGGAAGCCGTCAAACTGGAAGACATCGAACATAACCAAAAATCGCCATTACTGATTAAAGGTACAGAAGGGATGGTTGTGACACTTGCAAAATGCTGTCATCCGATTCCCGGTGATCCGATTCTCGGCTATTTCAATCCTGGTCGAGGTATTGTCGTTCATCATCATGAATGCCGCAACAGTAAAGACAATCGAATCAAAAAAACCAATTGGCTTGATGTTGAATGGGGTCAAGACATTACAGGAGAATACCCGGTTGAAATTCACCTTGAATTACTCAACCGCCAGGGGGCCTTAGCAACCGTTATTTCTACAATTTCGTCAATGAAATCCAATATTGAAAACATTCAGGTTATTGGCCAGGATGATTCAATATCAGTTGATCAAATTATTTTAAGTGTTAAAGACAGAGTACATCTGGCCAACATCATGCGTAAACTAAAAAAACTCTCATTCGTTTTAAAATTATCACGTACTAAATCCTAACCGACATGAACAAGGAAATCATCCAGACACCAAAAGCCCCCCAGGCCATTGGAACCTACTCGCAAGCCGTTAAAGTTGATCAAACTGTTTATCTTTCTGGACAAATCCCGCTTGACCCGGAGACGATGGAAATTGTCGAAGGTGATATTACCGCTCAAATCAGACGCGTTTTTGATAATCTGAAGGCGGTAACGGAAGCTGCTGGCGGTAATCTTTGCCATATTGTTAAATTAAATGTTTTTTTAACCGATTTAAGCAATTTTCCTGTTGTTAATGATGTCATGGCTGAATATTTTGCCGAGCCCTACCCTGCCCGCGCTGCAGTGGGTGTTGCCGCACTACCCAAAGATGTTGCAGTCGAAATGGATGCGATCTTGCATTTGCCGGAACAGGAATACACCATTTAATTCTCAGCGTGCATGAATCGCTTACCCAACCTGTTACCACGCTTGCTGGAATTGGCGGACAGACGGCAAAACGCCTAGAAAAACTTGGAATTCAACAGGTTATTGATCTGATTTTTCATCTCCCCCTGCGTTATGAGGATCGCACCCGCATCTTACCCATCGGTTCATTAGTACCCGATCAGAATGCGTTGATTTGTGGAACCATAGAATTCACTGACATCATAACCAGCGGTCGAGGAAGCTTTATTTGTAAAATCAGTGATGGCACTGGTTTTATCAGCTTGCGGTTTTTTCATTTCAATGCGGGATTGCAAAAACGACTTGTGGCAGGAGCACTAATAAGTTGTTTTGGAGAAGTTCGGTTTGGTTTTTCCGGGCTTGAAATGATTCATCCAGAATACAAAAAAATCTCCTCAAAAGAGGACTGCATCACTGAAACCAAATTGACCCCTGTTTACCCTCTTACTGAAGGTGTTCGGCAAACAACAATGCGAAAAGCCATTCAACAAGCTCTAAATTTGTTTTTTCAATCCGGACAAAGCCAAATTGATGAATTGCCTGAAATCATCCGAAAAAAAATGGCCTTTTCAACGCTTCATGAAGCCCTGGAAACACTCCACTCACCAGACCAAAACATAACACTTGAAGACCTGGAAAATGGCAATTTACCGGCCCGTAGGCGTCTCGCTTTTGAAGAATTACTCAGCCATCATCTGAGCCATTTGCAAACAAAAAAAGCCAACCGACAATGGCAGGCACCTGTATTTAATACTAATCAACAATGCATAAGACAATTTCTTCATGCACTGCCTTTTACACTAACCACCGCTCAAAAACAAGTGATCAAAGAAATCGAACAGAACTGTCAACTACAAACGCCAATGATGCGGCTTATTCAGGGTGATGTTGGTTCCGGGAAAACTGTAGTTTGTGCCTATGCTTCGTTGCTTGCTGTTGAATCCGGGTTTCAGGTTGCCATCATGGCTCCAACAGAGCTGTTGGCTGAACAGCACTACCGTAGTTTCTGTGATTGGTTTCAGTTCAAAGAATATAAAATAAGTTTGCATACCGGTCAGAACAAAGGCAAACAGCGCGAAAACATCTTGCAGGCTATTGCCACTGGAGACAGTCAAATCATTATCGGTACACATGCTTTGTTTCAGGAAGCAGTCAATTTCTCTAGGCTGGGTTTAATCATTATTGATGAACAACACCGGTTTGGTGTCAACCAGCGGTTAGCATTAAGAGAAAAAGGCAGCCATTCGAACATCAAACCTCATCAATTAATCATGACCGCTACACCAATTCCGAGAACCTTGGCGATGTTAAATTATTCTGAACTGGATATTTCAATTATTGATGAACTCCCGCCGGGAAGAAAAAAGATTGTTACTCGTGCGGTCAGCTCTGAAAGAAGGGATGAAGTGATTTCCAGGATCAATCATTGGACAGAACAGGGATTCCAAAGTTACTGGGTTTGCACCTTGATTGAAGAATCAGAAATTCTACAATGTGAGGCTGCTGAAAAAACTGCCGAAAAACTGATTACCGCTTTGCCAGAAGTCAAAATTGGCTTGGTTCATGGCAGGATAAAATCATCGGAAAAAGAGCAAGTCATGTCTGACTTTAAACAACACAAACTAGACATGCTGGTTGCAACAACTGTCATTGAAGTTGGCGTCGATGTTCCCAATGCGAGTTTAATGATTATTGAAAATCCCGAACGCCTCGGGCTGTCACAACTTCATCAATTACGTGGTCGAGTTGGCAGAGGCGCAAATGAAAGCTTTTGTCTGCTTATGTACCAACCACCATTGTCTGATACTGCCAAGCAGCGATTGGGAATTTTGCGAGAAACCAGCGATGGTTTTGTCATTGCAGAAAAAGATCTGGAACTGAGAGGCCCGGGCGAAATGCTGGGAACCCGGCAAACCGGACAGATGCAGTTTAAAATTGCTGACCTGTCAATTGATTCAGATTTGTTGGAATCAGTACAATCTTCCGCACAATTCATAGAACAGCAATCACCCCAGATCATTCAGCCATTAATACAGCGATGGCTGGGTAATACATCACATTATGCTGAGGTATAGAAACAGTTGAAAAAAAGCATTTTATATTCAACAGAGCCAGACTGGAAAATCAACCATCCTGGAACACATCGACATATTTCCGAACAAGCTGCAAGCTGGATTTATGAACCAGAATCTATTACCCGACGATTACGATGCCTATACAACAATCAAGTCAATGTCGAACTGTTATTGCATCAATATAGTCTCCCTTATATAAGCGAAAACCAGTTGCTAGGACAATCTAATCATCAATATTCCCTGATTCGGGAAGTCATCCTCAAATCCAATGGCAAACCGTTGATCCTGGCACGTACTGTTATCCCGAAAAAAACCTTGCATGGTGCTCAACGAATTTTATCCCGGCTTGGAAACAAACCATTGGGAGAAGTGATATTTTCTTACCCTAAATTGCAACGTTTGGAAATACAAGTCTGCCAAATCGAACCATCCCTGTGGTGTCCAAAAATTAAAAATCGAATTGACCTAAATAATCCGATCTGGGCCAGACGAACTATCTATGCAATTAAAAACAGACAACTGCTAGTTAGTGAATTTTTTCTACCGGAAATAACAGGGAATCTTCCCAATACGATGTAACAATATCATGTCCCTTTTTCGTTTCTCATTTAAAGCGCTAGGATCAATATGTGAACTGCAACTTTACTCTGTTAATAAAAGACACGCTGACAAAGTTGCCCAACTTGTAAAAGAGGATGTTTTTCGTATTGAACAGCGATATTCAAGGTATCGGGAAGACAGTATTTTATCAATTATCAACCAAACAGCCCATCAAGGTGGATCTTTAACTATCGATGATGAAACTCTCGCGTTGTTAAATTATGCACGTACCTGCTATCAACAAAGCGATGGTTTATTCGATATTACTTCAGGAGTTTTAAGAGAAGTCTGGGATTTCAAATCACAAATTATCCCGACAGAACAACAAATAAAAGCTGTTTTACCACGTATTGGCTGGGAAAAAATCAGCATTGAAAACAATGTTCTCAGCTTTACTATTCCCGGTATGCAGCTTGATTTTGGCGGTATCGGTAAAGAATATGCTGTTGACAGAGCCGCCACTATTTGTCGACAACAGGGAATTGAATACGGTTTAGTTGATTTGGGTGGAGACATCAAAATTATTGGCCCTCATGCAAATGGCAAACCCTGGTCAGTCGGAATTCGTCATCCCGGAAAATCCGGCCAACTGATGGCAAGTATTGATGTTTCGAAGGGTGCTCTGGCAAGCAGCGGTGATTACGAACGCTGCATTATTATCAATGGCGAAAGGTACAGTCATATCCTTAACCCTAAAACCGGCTGGCCAGTTCGAGGATTATCATCTATTACAGTGATTGCCGAGCAGTGCGTCATTGCTGGGAGTTTGACCACAATTTGCATGTTAAAACAAAGTCAGGGGAAAAAGTGGATTGCTGAACTAAGTGTTCCTCATATCTGGATGGATGATAAAAATAAAATTGGCGGATCATTAGCAACCTAGATTCAACTCATAAGTGCAATTCATTTTAATGGAAATGGAAGGGCCAGCTGATGTATAGTTCAAGCTTTTTCAATCCGACCAAAGAATGAGGAAACTTATGAAGAAATAT
>JALXCS010000381.1 GCA_026990815.1 Methylomonas sp.
TTCGAGCGTTTGTTTCATTCCCTGGTGGGACGGCCGGAGAAAGTGGAAGCAGTGGTTGAAGCCCGGGAACAGCATTGGGTTCAGGGCATCGGCAACTGTCGGCGATATTTCTCCCCGGGATAAAAACTCTACTGGAAATAGCCCCTCTCCCTTTCCATCCCTTTTGCCGACATCGGCAGAACCGCTGGTGGCCGAGTATTTGTGAAATCCACGATAAACCGCCAAAAAGAACCCTTGGTTATGTAAAAACCAGGGAAATCCGGCTATTTTTCCCTCGATCTGAATAGAAATTGATCGGTTTTCCGAGGGGCCACCAATTTATGGGTGTCTTCTATTTCGGTGTCTTCTATTTCGGTTTTATATTATGCAATTTCATCTACAGGAATTTTGAATATTGTACTTGCCCTTGCCCTCCTACTTTATTATTTAGCCAAGATTTAGTAACCAGGCGCCATCATCAAACTCAGAAGAGCCGGAGTACACGGTATCTACACTGGCAAAAGGCGTATATAGATCCGAGCTATCCAGGCGTTCTCCATTTTTGCCTGGATTCTGGCTTGCATAATCTGCCTCGCGGTCTGTGATCTGTTCATCAATATCGAATAGTTGCCAATAATTATCACGCCATTCCTCGATCCAACGTTGATACCAATATTCACCACGATCAACAAAATTATTCGGCTGGCCACTCTCTTTCATCTGCGAGGTTCGCTCCCATATGCGGATTGCAACCAATTCCTGGCACCACAGGCAAAAGCGATCCTTTATTCGTAACCCGGCGCCATCGATTGTGCCATCGGCCTGCATCGTAGGGTCTTCGCTCGCGTCCTGTGTATATTGAAAATTATCATGGCTGCCGTTCATCAGGCACTGGTATTCAGCATGCCAGACCCCCAGATGCCGACTGCCGCCAACCCATGACCAGCAGGCTACTGGTGATGGATCGTCACCCCCGGCAGAACGATAAAATCTACCCCAAGGGCTCAAGTGGTACCAGGGTACCTGATCGATTGAATTGGTATAACTGAGGTTTGATAAGTTCAGTACACTACCCCGTTCGGGGTCTTCCCTAGTTGATTGGACATTGCGCTGAGCACTACCAATATACTCATCCTTGAGGTGCGCAAAGGCATGACTGAACTCATGTATATCATCCACCCCTAAAGCAACCCGCAGCATATGTGACTGATTTGGTGCGGGTCGTTCAAGTTTGATGGCTCGCCCCGAAGCATTGTTACCACTGCTGTTCTTAACCAGCATGGACACCACCAGGTTGCGGTACATGCCAAACAACCAGTCACCGATATCGGTGTCACCCTCATTAAAACTCAGTCCCTCCGGATAACGGCGTTTATTGATATCACTGAATGAGTCCAAATCCTCAAACAGCCGTTCCTTGAACTCAAGATCATCACCTGAGTTATGGTCATACCAGCCATCGCCCTCAACGCCGCCATCACTTGTCATCTTAACCCGGTAATATGAATTGCGGCTGGGCCCGCACCGTACCGAAGATGCCCGATACAAGGCCCGAATGCGAAATGCACCCTTGAAAACGTCATAAACCTTGAGTTTAAAAAAATCATCAATCCAGTCTTGCAGGCTGGACTCGAATTCAGTTTGGGTAAGAAATCCGTCACCCAGGATCAGCACATCAATTAACTGCCGTTCCAGTAAGGTAACTTCAGCCGTTGGATTGTTGATATCAGGAATACGCGCTGTTGACCAATTAGGTTGACCTATCAAATACGGGATAGAGCCATCAGCACGCGTGGCTTGAGAAACCACACTTGTGTCTGCCATGATGATGTCCTGCTAGAAGTGCATTGGTGCGCGTAAAATCCGAACACCCGTCACTGTGTATGAATCGCCAGAATTCTTGTGATGATAGCTTTCTACTCCATCATGCTTAACTTCAATCTGCAGGCCATCACGCATCGCATCCTTTACCAGCGATAGTTCAGCCATAAATATGGGGCGATCAGATGCGTCCACATTCATGGTGAACCAAGCACGTACTGCACCAATCTTGATCCAATTAGAGTTATCCTTTGACTCGGTTAAGGAAAACCATATCCTTGCGGTGTTGCGTGTTTCAACTTCAATAGTGCCTACATATCCAACGGTTTTTGCCATGTTCATTCTCCTCGGTTTGTGGTTAGGGGGCTTTCGATATTAGATTATATTGAATTGCATGGATTGTTTTTCCTTTCTTAGCAGGATCATTATCTGCTACCAAAATGAATATGTTTTTGTAATTCATAATGACTTCCTTTTTGATGCATAACGATTGGTCTCAGGGGCGCGTAGCGTAGCGGAGCGTCCCCTGGAGCCCCTCGTTAGAGTATTATTGTTGAGGGATGATGCTGTTTAATAAAACATCTTGTCCTATTCCTTTACCAAAAACTGTCCATCCTCCGGCTGCTGGAATTAGGGTTATTTTAGCTAGCTCATCAGCTGTTTTAGAATAGGCTAATGTGTCTTTTGGAATTGTAAGTATGTTTACGAATTTTACAGTTATTTCATTACTGCGATTTGCACTAGATTCACTAGTTTTCTCGCCAGCAATGGATTGGTTTTTTGTTACAGGGTCAGATGCAACTGCTTTAGATAGGTCGATTGTTAGTTTCCCAGAATCATTAGCTGATGCCGCAAGTTTAAATGTGACATCAACACTACTAGCAATTAACCCGGTTTTCATATCTTTTTGAGCTTCTTTCATTTGATACAAACCCGCACCAACACTAGCCAATGCTTGCTCTAAAGTTACTTCACTTGGATTAGCTAGATCTTTCGGTGAAAATGCTGCGCAACCTGTCATCGTGCTTGCAACTAAAACTAAACTAATTAAGTTAATATTCTTCATTTTATTTCTCCTTGATAATATACCCTAACATTTAGTGGATGGAAACTTTCCACCTAGTCCTCAGATTACCGCTTGCTATACAGAAATATTCCCCATTTACGAAGAATGCGTGATAGACGGCAAGCGTGTCTTCGACCTCGTGATAGATTTTGGGACATCCCAGTCCCCAAAATCGACTCGGCCTTTGACAACCTATTTGTGCCCCAACCGTCCTGGTCACCAAGCA
>JALXCS010000382.1 GCA_026990815.1 Methylomonas sp.
TTTGATAAACTCATGCCTTGTTGAAATTGAACTTTGTTTTTACTCATCGTCAGCCTCCTGGTTTCTCAAAGAGTTATGCTCATCTTTTCGACTTTAGAATTGGCTGATGGTTCTACGTAATCAGGAAGATTTTTATATATATTGTTTGGTGTAAAACACAAGTTGAACAAAAGTACAATAGAATTGTATTTTTTCTCTGCTAAAGTTACCTCTGAGCTATTTATTAATTTGGAGGTTGAGATGGAAAATGAAGTTTTCGACGAATTAGAATTTGAAATTTACGATGATCTGCCAATAGTTGAGCATGTTGATTGGGATCACACGAATGATGATGAATGGTATTCAGAAGCTTTTGGGGGATGAAAAAGTAAATTTTCAATTATTTGTATTAAAATTTAGACATAAGTACATTCCAGAAATTACAGGATCAAGTTTTTATTTCGCATGGATGCGTGGGTATTACTGCAGTTCTTATCGCTGCACGAATCCATTTTTATTGGGTTATCAGCTAGTAACAACATTACCTTTTTTTCCATATAGTGATAATGTTTGTAAAGTCATCAGTCCAAGGCTTTATGTCAAAATAGAGGGGAAGTTTTTCCCAATTCCCTAATCGGCTTTGCTGCAGAGGAACGAGTAAATCTTTGCTTTTAGCCATAGCAACCCAGTCAGTTGCAACTACCAAAGGGATATTAGACTTAGGCTTAAATTCTTGTATTAAAGCGGATAAATTTAAGTGCTTTGCGTGATCTGATAACACTTTTTTCAAAGCTAAGTGTCTATTTGTAATATGAAAAGCTAAAATCCCACTTGGTTTTAGCTTGTTAAAATATAGTTTGATTGCTTCCTGGGTAAGTAAATGCGTGGGGACAGAGTCAGAACTAAAGGCATCCATAATCAGCAGGTCAAATTTATCATCCGGTTGTTTTTGAAGTGACAATCGAGCATCACCTATAACCATTGGGATATTTTTTCCGCATAGCTCAAGATATTTAAAATAACTTGGATTTTTTGCAATTTCTATAACAGTTGGATCAATTTCAAAGAAACTCCAATTTTGATTTGGACGCGAATAGCAGGCAAGAGCACCCGCTCCTAAACCAACAGCTCCAATAACCCAATCGTGGTTTTTTGTTTCATAAGTTTTAAATAGCTGACCTATTGGACCTTGCCGACTATAGTAAGTTAACGGTGTTGTTAAAAATTTTGCGCTTAATCGCTCCGCTCCATGCTTGGTTGTGCCATGAAATAGTTCATGATATTTTTCCTTTTTGTTTTGCTCATTGATTAATATGCTTTCTCTGACAGAATGCACGCCAAAAAAAGTTCTTTTTTGATATAAAGTGTTGGTTAATAGATGATGGAGGCCCATAGTAAAAACAATGATTACCCCAGTCAATAATGATAGAGTAACTGGTTTGTTTCTAAATGCATATGTCAATCCTGCCAGCAGAATTAATCCAACACCAATGGTATCGAGGTAGTGACCTAGTTCATCATTTAGAGCATATATGAACAAACCAATGAAAAATAAAACTACCGGAAAAATAGCTTGCAAACCGAGTAGCTTGAAACTTTCATTCTTTTTTGCAATAAAATTCGGTCGCAGCAGTAGTGCTACAACAATCATAATCGGATATTCATAGACACCGTTAAAGATAAAAGGGGCAACAAAAGTATTAAACATTCCTCCCAGCATTCCAGCAAATGACATGATCAGATAATAAATAGTCAGATGTTTGGTATGAGGCCGGTATTTTGCAAGAACGCCGTGACAAACCATAATTGCCAGGAAAAATGCTGTTAAATGCAAGGTTAAATCAAGCCAGTAAGGTAATACTGCCGGGTTGATAAACGAATAGGCGATGAAAGGGAGAAGAAAGACAGGTTGTAAAAATAACATGCTGCCGTAAATTCTGTTATTCCATTTTGAAAAAACCAGAATAAAAGATAGTAGATACAGAGTTAAAGGAATAATCCAGAGCAATGGTACTGACGCGATATCTGTGCTAATGAAGTTGGTTAATCCTAAAAGTAAACTGGATGGTACAAATGCCAGGGCAAGCCAGTGTAATTTTGTAAGCAACGGGATATTATCTACATCTAAATCAGTTGCTTTCTCTTCATGTAAAGCAAATTTATTGTTGCTACGCCATAAAAACGTACCGCATACAATGACTAAAACAATGAGAAAGAGATAACCGATACTCCAGATGGTTTTTTGCCCAGTTAAGCCGATGCTTGGTTCAATTAAAAATGGGTAACTGAGTAAAGCTATCAAGCTGCCGGCATTACTTGCAGCGTATAAATAGTAAGGGTCATGACTGGTATGATGACCAACATGTGCGAACCATTTTTGCATCAATGGGGCTGTGGTTGAAATCACAAAGAAGGGCAAGCCAATAGCAATTAACAGGGTCCAAAAAATCCAGAATGTTGGGTCATTTTGACTTGGCGGTTCTGCATTTTCTGGTAAGGCCAAAGGTAATGCGATACAACTAATTAGAATAATGAGGCTGTGAATTAATATTTGTTTGTTTTGTGGCTGAGAAGTTGATAAATAATGAGCGTATAAATAGCCAAGAAACAGAATGGTTTGATAAAACACCATGCAGGTATTCCACACCGCCGGTGAACCGCCTAATAAGGGTAACAGCGATTTTCCAAACATTGGCTGCAGCACGAACATTAATAAGGCACTGACAAACATTGTTAAAGCGAAAAGCAATATGGTAGAAATCTGACGGTCAGATTGGGCAGTTTTAAGAACAGACATTTTTTATGATTTTGTGAAGAATTTTTTTTTGTCCTTATACAGTCACTGGATGAAGATTGCTTTGTTGCAGGTATTAATCAGTGCAATTCTGGCAGACAACATTTTTCAAACATGAGGCAATCGGGAAAAATACAAAGAATCAATAGAATCATAACTGCTGTACTTCCCTGTACGGCCGGAATATTTTATGGATTTATTTGATTGAACCTAAATAAGCAGAAATTGCAGCGATATCATCGCTAGATAAACTTGAGGCAATACCAGACATTGGCCCTCCGGAGCGATTGCCATTTTTAAAATTTTCCAGTTGTATGACGATGTATTTCGGGTGTTGTCCAGCTAGCCTCGGAAAAATTCCGCGACCTTCTGCTTTGCTGCCATGACAGCCTGCACACATGGAAAATTTTGTTTTGCCTTTTTTTGCTAATTCAGAATCTCCACCAGCACTTCCAGCTTTGAGGTTGGCAAAATAAGTGGCAAGACTGTTAAAGTCATTTTCGGATAAATTACTGACCATGTTTTCCATTACTGGGTTTTTTCTACTTCCTTTCTTGAAAGCTTTTAATTGTGCGCTCAAATAAGCAGGTTGCTGCCCCGCGAGACTAGGCCATTGTGGGTTATTACTGATGCCTTTAGCCCCATGACAGGCAATGCATTTTTTTGCCAGTTCTTCACCTTCCTTAATGTCTGCGGAATGAGATAGTGATGAAAACAGGCCAAAAAATACCAGGCAAAAAGAAAGATATTTTGTCATTTGTGATTTCATCTGAGTAACCTCGATAGTATAAAAATTAACGGTAGCATTTTATGCGGTCTGTATTTTAACTTGCTGGCTTTAACAATTCAGAAAATTTATTCATCTGCTTTTATGTTGACTTCCAGTTTTCTTTGAAAAATTGCTATCGGTTTGCCATTGTGTTCTTTAAGAGCTTTGGTAAGTTTTTCTCCATCGAGAACTGGGATTTGGTAATTATTGGCTTTTTCAATAAGGTCCAATGCCTTTTTCAAATAATCATCATAACTTGGGCTTTCTGCTTCAAGTGGAGGGTAAACCTGAATATAAAGGCTGTTATTAAGCCAGCCTACTTTAATCGGCTGATTGACGATGTGGACGGGAGTGTCAACAGGAATTTCTGGGAATAGTTGCTCTATATCTTTGGGATACATTCTAATGCAACCGTGACTGACACGCATGCCCACACCATAAGGTTTATTAGTGCTATGAATTAAATATCCAGGTATTCCAAGACGGATTGCAAAAAGGCCAAGAGGATTGTCAGGACCGGCAGGAACAACATCCGGTAATATTTCACCTTTTTCGGCATGTTCTTTTTTTATCGAGGCTGGTGGTGTCCAGGTTGGGTTTTCTTTTTTTGCAATGATGTTTGTGATCCCTAAAGGTGTTTCCCAGTCCTGCCGTCCTATACTGATAGGGTAGGTTAAAACTGATTTTACAGGTTGTCCCTTGGTATTTGGAAAATAGTACAGGCGAAATTCAGGCAGATTTAATACCAGACCATCCCGTGGCGCATCCGGAAGCAGGTAACTATTTGGAATGATGACTTCGGTTCCTTTGCCAGGCATCCAGCGATCAATATCAGGGTTGGCCAATAGAATCTCATTTTGGCCAACATCATAACGAAGAGCAATATCAAGTAAGGTGTCTTCTTTTGTCGCAGTAGCAATAATCTGTTTTTCTGGATCACCAATTAAACTATCACTCGGATTAGAGGGCAGGGAAAAGCTAGTGCTGAAAGCAGAAGTACTTAACCAGGCCCACACAAACAATATAATTACACTTTGTTTTAGTACGTAGTAATAATTTCTGTGTTGAAATAAGATTATAAAGTTGCCTGTCAAATTCATGTTTTTTAAATGTAAGTGTAATTAAATTTTGTTTTCTCCGCCGAACCATTCTAAAAGACGCGGCAAGAACCCGGCAAGTTCAAGAGACATAATTGAAAAATCAGCATCAAACTGTTCAATTTCATTTGTAGTTTCAATTTCTGAGGCCTGTTCTTGAATAAGATCCAGAAATTTTAATCGTTTAATAGCAATACTTTCATCAATAATGAAGGTGAGTCGATCAGCCCAGCTAATCGAGAGTTTGATAACTTGTTTACCTGAATCAAGGTGGTTCTTAATTTCAGGCAGACTCAGATCATGTCGTTTACAGCGGATGATTGCCCCCTCTTTGTCAGGAGTGCGTAATTCACATTCATCTTCAATGTTAACATCATTAGGATTCTGATTGTTCATCAACCATTGTGTCATCACAGAGGCAGGTTTTTCGTTAGTGATTATAGGTGCAACTGGTAGGGTATCAATACACTTTCGCAAATTGCTAAGTATTTCTTCAGCTTTTTTTGTTGATGCAGCGTCGACAATTAACCAGCCTCCTTTTGGATCGATATAAGCATAAGTTTTTTTTGAAAAAGTAAAGGCTTTAGGTAGAAGCTCAAAAATAATTTTATCGTTAATACTATCACGCTGTTTTTTGGATGGTTTTTTTCCTAGTTGGTTTTCTAACTCTGCTACTTTTTCAACCAGGAGTTCGTTAATCACGGGGGTAGGTAGTAACTTTTCCTGCTTTTTACCGCAAATCATCAAAAAACCGTTTGCAGAATGGACCAATTGTTGAGAATGACGGCCTAAAGGCGCTGTCCAGCCAAAACGAAACAATTCCTGGTTTCCACACGGTTTGAAAACTTTGGTTTGTAGTTTTTCTTCCAGTTCGGTAGCAGAGAGTGTAAAAGGTTCCGTAAAACGGTAAAGGGTAAGATTTTTAAACCACATGTATTTGATTAGAAAAATTGATAAAAAAGGCTGGCATTATCTCAAAGTTATGCTGAGAAATCTTGTCATGGGTTATACTTAACTATGATGTAGTTTGTCTGTAGGGGTTTTCTATTTCATAATAACAATGTCGACCATAGAAAGCTTCCCTCCAATAGCAAGAAAAAATGCAAAAGTTCTGATTTTAGGTTCTATGCCAAGTGAAACATCGTTACTTAAGCAGGAATATTATGGTCATCCAAGAAATACATTTTGGCCAATCATGGGCTGTTTATTTTTTGCATTGTCGGAATTGCCTTATCAGAAAAGAGAAATTATTTTGATGCGATCAAAAATTGCTGTATGGGATGTTTTGAAAACTTGTCGAAGGCCTGGGAGCATGGATAGTGATATTGATATGGGTTCCATTGAAACTAACAATTTTAATAATTTCTTTGTAAAGTATCCGCTGATCAGGAATGTTTTTTTTAACGGTGGGAAAGCAGAAAGTGTCTATCGCAAGTTCATCAAGCCTGGGTTATCGAAGCAGTTTAATTATTTGCAGTACCAACGATTACCTTCGACTAGTCCAGCTTATGCAAGCATGAGTTTTCAGCAAAAACTATCAGCCTGGCAAGTTGTCAAACAGGCCAGAGAAAATAACGAGGGGTAATAATGGAATCTTTTTCTACCTGGGAAAGTATTTTACTGGGAGCCATGGTGTTATTGGTCATTTTGTGGTTCAGGCCAGGCATAAAGGCCACCTGGCGACAAAGCCAGAATGCCGAATCTGATTGGGCGGGCTTATTGTTACCACTTGGTTTGGTAGTGCTTTTTGTGATTTTTTTGATGATGGTAGTTTGATATGGAAGAATCATTAGAAGAAGATGTTGAATATTACGCAGTCCGTCCGAATAAATCCCAAATTAAGCGAGAAATCGCAGTTTTACACGCACTTGCAGAAGAAATGGTTGCATTGCCAGTAATGCAAATGGAACAATTGAATTTGCCTGCTGATGTTTTTGAAGCAGCAAAAGCAGGAGCTAAAATTACCCAGCGAGGTGCCAGAAAAAGGCATATCAAGTTTCTTACCGGGTTATTAAGAAAGATTGATGTCGAGCCAATCAAAGCAGATTTGGCAAAAATGAAAAACCAAAGTGCTTTGGCGGTTAAAGAGCATCATATTCTTGAGCGTTGGCGGGATCGGCTGATCGCTGAAGGAGATCAGGCTTTATCCGGGTTATTGCAAGAATATCCTGATACTGATCGGCAACAGCTTAGGCAGTTAATACGAAATGCAAAGAAGGAAGCGGATTCAGGTAGACCGCCAAAGTTTTCCCGAATGATTTATCAATATTTAAAAACATTGATTGTTGCTCACGATACGGAATCAAACAAATCCAGCTGATGAAACTGGGTATGTTTCTCTAGGGAAGAAAGTGTGATTCCCAGCAATCTGACTTTTCGTTGGCTAACTGCTGTAGAATCAACTAATTCCTCAAGTAAGTGGTCAGCTGCCTCTCCAAGTCCAATGGGTGTTGCTAATGTACGGCTGCGAGTAATTTGTTCAAAATTATGATACTTTATTTTTATTGTCAGAGTTCGTGGACAGAGTCGTTTTTGCTTGGTTTTCTCCAGAACTTTTGCCAATAACTGCTGAAGCAGTTTGAGAATTACTTCTTTGCCAAAAATATCCTGTTCAAATGTGGTTTCAATTCCTATTGATTTATTGGGTCGGTTAGTTTTTACGGGCCTTGGGTCAATGCCACGAGCAATTAGATAATAATGCAGACCGGCTTTACCAAAGTTTTCCTTTAAACATTGCAAACTGGATTGTTTAAGTTCTTTGCCATTAAAGATCCCAAGTTTCGCCATTTTGGTTTCGGTCGCTTTACCGATACCGTGAAATTTTCTAATCGGAAAATTTTCGATAAATGCTTCTCCCTGTTCAGGAGTGATTAGATAAAACCCATTGGGCTTATTGATATCAGATGCAATTTTGGCTAAAAATTTGTTATAGGAAATGCCTGCGGAAGCGGTCAATCCAGTTTGCTGCTGAATTTTTGTTTTGACATCTTGAGCAATCAATGTGGCTGAACCATTCAGTATCGAGCAATGGCTGACATCGAGGTAGGCTTCATCAAGTGAAGGTGGTTCAACTAAATCGGTGAAAGAGTAAAAAATTTTCCGGATTATTGCAGAAGCTTGTCGATAGGCCTCGAAACGGGGTTTGACAAAAACTGCATTGGGACAAAGCCGGTAAGCTTGAGAAGAAGGCATGGCTGAATGAATGCCAAATTTTCTCGCTTCATAGCTACATGCGGCGACCACACCTCTGGAATCAGGTTGGCCGCCAACGATGACAGGTTTTCCTTGAAGTTTCGGGAAATCGCGCTGTTCGACAGATGCAAAAAAGGCATCCATATCGATATGGATGATTTTCCTAAGATTGACGTCGTTATCTTTTAATTCACTAGTGATTGACTGGGTTGTTTCGCCAATCATATTGTCGAGCTAATATTTAATTATCCACGATTCATAACGTCACGTAAATCCAGTGCAGCTGCATTTGCTCTTGAAATATAGTTAGCCATTGCTAATGAATAATTGGCAAAAATACCAAATCCATCACCATTAAGAATTACTGGACTTAGAACAGGTTCCAGAGCATTTTCCATTTCCTTGATCATGATATCAACAGTATCCATGGCGCGCTTATCCAGTAAAATATCCCGAAAATCATATTTTACAGCCTTGAGAATATGAAGTAACGCCCATGCTGCACCGCGAGCTTCCCAGAAAACATTATCAATATCGATCCAGGCGGTACGACCAACGGCGGATTGTTTGATAGTACTTTCAATTTGATCCAGTTTGTTGATTTTTACCATAGGGTTATAACGGGCGGTATTGGCATTGAGACGGGTTGATAGGCCGCCCAGTCTTTTAATCACGATCTCAACATACTGCCAAAGATTATCAGCTCTTGAATAAAAATGGCCAGGTGATTTGCTATTATGATCAAGAAGTCGCCTCATATAAGAATGTAAAGCGTCAATCCCTTTTTTATATTCGGCTTCTGTTGAAGGCAGTGCCCAGGAATTGTGTTCGTAATAGAAATAAGGTTCCGCTTTAGCCAGGTCAGGATCTTCTGCAGATTGTGATTGAGCGCGGGCGAGATGGTTTCTAAGCGCGGATGTTGCATCGCGGAGCATGATCAATGCGCCAAATTCAAAACTGGTTATATCATCCAGCAGGATGCCGGGGGGGGCAACATCATTGGTAATGTAACCTCCTGGTTTATAAAGCAAAACTTCAGCAATATGAGCCAATGTGTTGGCATAGACATAACCTTCAGGGACTTTTTCCAGACTAGGCAATTTAGCCCGTTTTAATGCTTCCTTTTGTACATTAAATTCATCGGGTTCAATACTCCAGTATGCGCCAAGTGCCAGAATAGCAATAACGATTATTCCAATAAAGACGCCAAAACCGACCGTCCAATTTTTAGCATCAGATTTTTCTGAAGTTTGTTTTTCTGCCATGTTGATTTTCCTGATTTACCGTAGATATATATGATTGCGATGATTAGTAAATTTATTGCTAGAGATCGATAAACCACATAGACAATTTATCATCTCCATAGGGCAATCGGGTTTAAATTTATGGGCTACAAAATCAGTAAGTTAGGTTTTTCATAATTTCAATAAAAAGCCTTTTTCTTATGAGCTTGAAAAGAGAAAAATACAACCCATTGATTTTACATACATCATTAAATGTCAAGATATTTTAAACCCGATTGCCTTGATCATCTCCATTCTATCAGTTTTTTTTTGCTCTTGGATGTGCTTTATCATAAATTTCTGTTAAGTGCTGGAAATCCAGATGGGTATAAATTTGAGTGGTACTGATGTTGCTGTGTCCTAATAATTCCTGAATGCTTCTTAAATCCTGACTGGATTCCAATAAATGGCTGGCGAAAGAATGTCTTAACATGTGCGGATGAATATGTTGATTCATTCCCTTTTTTTTACACCATTGCTGTAGTCGCAGTTGCACAGATCTTGGGGTTAAGCGATTACCCCTGTTACTGACAAATAAAGCGGGCTGATGTTCCACAGATAATTGGTTTCGATGAGAAAGCCAGTTTTTTAGTGCCTTTAAAGCCTTGTTTCCAATCGGAAGAATACGACTTTTACCGCCTTTTCCCAGAGCGACGATTAATGTTTGGTCATTTTGATCTACAGATTCAATATCCAATGCCGTGAGTTCACTCAGACGAAGTCCTGAAGAGTAAAACAATTCAAACATTGCAAGATCGCGAATTTCCAGAATAGAATCCGTTCCCGCTTCCAGAAAGCCGGTTATTTGGTCAACATCAAGAGTTTTGGGTAGTTTTTTCTTTTTTTTGGGGGCTTGAATATGTCGAATAGGATTGTTATCGATGATTTTTTGTTGTTGAAGAAATTTAAAAAAGCTACGAATAGCAGATAGTTCTCTCTGCAGGCTACTTGCAGCTAAACCTTGTTTATGTCGAATAGCAACATGGCGACGAATATCACTTTGTTGAATATCTTGCCAGCACGAGATGTTATTTTTCGAACAAAATATAACCAATTGTTTGATATCGCGCAGATAATTATTTAGCG
>JALXCS010000383.1 GCA_026990815.1 Methylomonas sp.
TCCATCCTGCCTTATTGTAATCATTCTGCATATTTGAAGCTAAATAATCCAATAAAGCAAATTCAGCCAGCTTTTCTCTAGTGCATCAGTCATTACTAGAATGACATCAATAGCAAATTTATGAATTGTTGATTGATTGTTCTACTTGAAAAATAAAGATCATATTGTTTGCGTAGCAATTACTACTATCAGATGGAAAAATAAAACGGATGTTCAACATACGCTATCCTTTTAGGAATGGTAGTTTTTCACCTTTGACATAACACTCATGACAATAATTAGTGTGTTGTAGATATATGACTAACGGAACACGTATGCCTTCAGTTTTTTTGACTATTTTAATTTTTTTCCCCCTGCTACTGCCACAACAAGTATTGGCCGAGAATAAAGTTTCAATCTCACCGGTTGCTGATTGGATTATTCCTTATTCAGTGCCCGATCAAGAAAAAGAATTAGCTAATAAAAAAAACAGTACTAATTACCCGTTAGTAGATTTACAAACTTTGATTAAAAAGGATACAGTTGAGCATTATTACCACTTTGGCATCAAGCTGAATGACTTGAATGCAATTGAAGATAACTCGACACTTTTTCTGGATTTTAATCCTAGCTACGAACAACTAACCATCCATAATATAACCATTATTCGGGGTGATACCAGAATCCCACAATTAAAAACAGACAACATACGGATTATGGATCGTGAAACCGAACTGGAATACAAAATATTTAATGGCACTAAAACAGCCAGTATTGTCCTCGAAGATATCAGGGTGGGCGATATTATTGAGTACAGTTATAGCATTAAGGGGGTTAATCCGATTTTACAAAAATTTTATTTTGAAAAAAATATTGTTCAATGGTCTGTACCAGTACAAGAATACAGATTAAGACTGCTTCATCCCCAAAGCAGGTCTATCAACATTACATATCACAAAATAGATCTGGCACCTGAAGTTTTCCGAAGAAATCAACAAGTCGAATACCGTTGGACAAGAGAAAATCCTCCAGTCATAATCAGCGAAGGACAATTACCTACCGCATATACCTTGTACCCCTGGATTCAATTTAGTGAAGCTGACACTTGGCAGGATATTGTGCAATGGGCATTACCCCTATATCAGATAGATGAAAAGCCCGGACCAGAATTGCAGACAATTATTGAGAAAATTGCCAAATCGCATCCTACCCAAGAGCAACAGATAACTGCTGTCTTGCAGTTTGTACAGGAACAGATTCGCTATCTTGGCATCGAAATAGGCAGTGGTTCTTATATTCCTAATCCGGCAAATTTAGTATTTCAAAGACGGTTTGGTGACTGTAAAGACAAAACTATGCTGATGATTACCCTGCTTAAAGCATTTGGCATAGAAGCCTATCCGGCATTAGTTAATACTAATTTGCGTAATGGGATAACAAAATGGCATCCTGCTGCGACAGCATTCAACCATGTCATGGTTTATGTCAAACTAAACAATCATGCGTATTGGCTAGACCCGACCCGCTTACCACAAAAAAGCAGTCTGAATAAGATTTATCAGCCAGATTACGGCTCTGGATTGTTGGTAAAAGCTGATTCAAATTCCTTAGTTCAAATGCCACCGACAAAAGTCTACAAGAAAACAATTGTAGATGATTGGACATTCAATGAGAGTGATGGAACTGCTACATATAAAATCACTACAGAGTACCGAGGTAGTTTTGCTGATTATATGCGTCACAAACTGGCTTCAAAACCACTAAAAGAAACACAGAAAACCTATCTTGATTACTTCGCTAAATTTTATCCTCTTATCACCACCAAACAACCTCTCAATATTATTGACAATATTGAAAACAATGAATTAAAGGTTGAAGAAGTTTATGAAATCCCTAATATATGGAAAGAAAGTAAAGAGCAGCAAGGGAAATTGAGAGCCAACTTTTATCCAGCAGACTTTTTCAATTACTCCCAAAAACCTCAAATAATATATCGAAAACAACCTTTGGCAATTGAATATCCCGTTTATATAGACCAAAAAACCCGTATTCATGTAGGTGAGGGGTGGGATTTGAAAGACAGCCGGATAAAACTTCACAATGCAGGATTTTATTTTCAAAAAAACGCTCAGTATAAAGCGGGAGTTTTAGATCTTGATTATACATATAGGTCCAAATCTGACTCCATAAAGGCAGATGATTTAAAACAGTATTTTGCTGACTTGGAGACGATGGAAAATGAGCTTGGATATGGCTTATGGAAATATGGTGCAGAATTTAATGTCAAATCAGATCCCGGTGAAATCAACTGGACGTTGGTAATTTTATTTATTTTAGCAGCAAGTATTTTTTTAGTGCTTTCTATCTGGGTTTATCGATATGATACTAATCAGCCAATTCTTTCAGAACAAGAGAGCGAGTCCGAAAATGCCGGTATCCGTGGCTGGCTATTATTACCTGCTCTGGCTGTTATAATTAATCCATTCAAAATTATCTATAGTTTATATTCCGATATACTTCCATCATTATCTCTCCCTGTCTGGAATCAATTAACCCAAACCGATAGTGAATTCTATCATGCCGCGTGGGCACCGATCCTAATTTTGGAAACATTAGGTAATCTTGGGTTATTATTTTTTGCTTCAGCTATCACTGTTTTATTTTTCCAAAAACGACGTACTTTACCTAAGTTTTATATTTCGTTTCTAACGCTTAGTTTAGTTTTTGTTTTAATAGATCATCTGACGTTGATGAATTTCAAGCCAGTGGCTGATCAGCTTACATTTGCAGATACTCTAAATACAACACGAACCACCGTTTCTAGTTTAGTCTGGATTGCTTACTTTATGACATCAAAGCGAGTTAAAGCTACCTTTATAGAACCCAAAAAATAATCCATTGGACTTCCAATTGGACATCATCAGTTGATTAAGACTTTGCTTAGAAGCTGTCTGGATAAAAATGTATTGTTTATCACAAAATAAAACCTGCAACATTAAGTAATTTATTAAGACTATGTACGACAGCGATGTAACTAATGAAGAAAAATGGCCCCAATCGATTGGACTGTCCAATCGATTGGGGCCATTTCTATATGGTGAGGATTCCATTATCCACACAAACATCTTGATAAACATCATTCCTGTTGTAATTTCAGGAATGATGTACTTCAATGCTGTTTCAAAAAACTTTCAGCTCACATGGAAAAAACTAAGCCTCAGTCAATAATTGGAACGCCTGCTTGAGTTCTTGTACGGATTGTGGTCGTCTTTCTGGCTCAATTGCCATCGCCCAGTCAATAGCTTTCAAGAATGTTTCGGGAAATTTTCTTTTAAATGCCTTCACCGCTGGTGTCAGCGTATCTTTTTTTAATCGTTCCACGGAAGAAACTGGCGCTTTTGCTTCCATGCAACTGCGAATACTTGCACCAACCGCGTATAAATCAGTCCAAGGTCCGATCAACTGCGTTTTCCCATGACATTGCTCAACAGGAGAAAACCCTTTGGAGACCACTTTACTGCGTTGTTTTTGGGCTACTTCGGGGAAAGCCTGTACAGCACCAAAATCTAGCAGTAATGGATTGTAACCAGGGCGAATCAAAATATTAGCAGGTTTAATATCAAGGTGAACAAAATGGTGCTGGTGGATCTTTTCCACGCCGTCCAACAAGGCATTAAAGACTGTCAGCAAAAAATCCAGTGTCACCTTCATTTTTTTTTGTTTTATCATTTTGTCAAGACCAATCCCGTAATCATAAGTCATCACAATATAGACCGTTGAATTAGCACTGAAAAAACTAACAACCTCAACAATACTGGGATGCTTGAGATTTGCCAACACCTTGGCTTCTTCAAGAAACAGATTACGACCGCACTGGAATAAACGTAAACTTTCTTCATCATTCGCCACAACCTTATTGTTCCAGGTCCGATGAGCTAATTTACGTGGTAAATATTCCTTGATAGCAACCTGAATTTGATCTTCTCTTTGTCTCGCCAGATATACTGAGCTAAAGCCCCCGTGTGCAAGTTCACGCTCAATAACATACTGGTCTATAATGGTTCCCGGCTGCAAATAATTCCATTCATTAGGATAGGTTGCCGGATCGTAATATTCAGCCATTTAATTCAAATGCAGCAAATAATCCAACAAGTATAGGTGAAATAATGATAAAGAGTATGACGGCTTTTGCCAGTAAAGAGCTTATTTGTGATGCTCTGATTCTCAATTGTGAACTACGATCAGTCAACCACCGGTATTGTGATATTACAGTTCGGTTGCCGGAAAAAATAAGATTTTGTGAGTCCGATTTGCGATCTGTTATTAATGAAAAAATCAAAAGGGGAAAAATTGAGTGTGTATTATCCTATAAAACCAATGCTGACAGCGAGCCACTACTTGCCTTGAATATAGCCGCTGTTGACCAGCTTCTTGAGTTAACCCGGACTATCGCAAAAAAAATGAACAATCCCCAAGCTTTTTCTGCCTTTGAGGTTTTAAATTATCCAGGTGTCTTGCAAGAACGGCAAATGGATAAAAAACTGCTTAAGGCGGCAATTGTTGATTTGGTTAACCAGACCATTTCTGATTTCCTCGAAGTTAGGGAACGTGAAGGTGAAAAACTGGCACAAATGATTGAAACCCGGTGCCAAAAAATGCAGCATTTTGTCAAAGCTGCTAAAACCAGAATGCCAGAAGTCCTTAAAAACCTTAGAAATAAAATTCATGACCGGATTCAAGAACTAATTTCCGAACCTGACTTTGACCGACTTGAACAGGAAATGGTTTTTTTGACACAAAAACTGGATATTGCAGAAGAACTGGATCGTCTTGAAACCCATATTATTGAAGTGTTAAGAGTTTTAAAACAAGACGGACCTATTGGCCGCCGTCTGGATTTTTTGATGCAAGAAATGAATCGTGAAGCCAATACTCTGGGCTCGAAATCTGCCGATAAGGAAACCACAAAAATATCAATCGAGTTAAAAGTATTAATCGAACAAATGCGGGAACAAGTTCAGAATATTGAATAATTAATTCTGAATACTCATTATGAAGCCCATCCTCATGACATCCAGCCACTTTCCCACCGTCACCTTAAATAAAAATTTAGGCGACAACTGGGCTGACACATAGGGACGATGTCATTAGATATTTTCCATACGATTGCATATTATTGCCTGGATTTAATGCATTTCTCCTACTGGCGCTGCAAATGCATCCGAAACCAGTTGCGAAACATTATCTCCAGTTAACGATTTGAGAAACTCAACCAAATCATTCATTTCCTGCGCTGATAAACCCAGCGGTTTTATTAAAGGATCCAGATTTTCATTTGCAATACCGCCTTGATTGTAAAACTCAACCACTTGCTGCAATGTTGTAAAAACGCCATTGTGCATATATGGCGATGTCAAAGCTATATTTCTCAAGCTTGGAGTTTTGTATTTCCACCGGTCATCGGGGTTTTGTGTTATTTCGTAGCGGCCTAAATCATTGGGTTCTCGCTCAGAAATACTATCGATAATCTCATTTTCAACTTCCACAAAAACACCGGGAGCCACCTGGACACGTAATTGTCCAGCTTGCTTTTGCATCGCCTGCTGATACCCTATCCCGGTATTATGCAATTGACCATCCATAAACAAAGCAAAGTCCTTGTTTATTAAGTGGCATCGGCTGCATTCTGCCTTGCCATTAAATAAGTTAAAACCTCGTTTTTCAGACTTAGTCAAACTTTGTTGTTTTCCATAAAACCACCGATCAAAATCTGAGTTTGCAGAATTCAAGGTTCGCTCATAACTGGAAATCGCCTTACCGATAGTTTCCATGCTTGGACCTCGACCAAATAGCTTTTTGAAAAGCCCGTCATAATCCCGACTGGAGTTGATTTTATCAATTACAAAACCAACTGACGGGTTTCCCATTTCGTTATGTGCCAGAAACGGTCCCCACACTTGTTGCTCAAGCATATTTTCACGGCCATCGTGAAACAGTAATTTTGCATAGGCGACATTATACAAAGTCGGCGAATTCCGTCTGACCGTCCGTCCTTCAATACCCACTGCCGTTGCCATTTCATTATTGCTAAAACCCTGCTCGGGAATATGACACATAGCACACGAAAAAGTATTATTCAATGACAAGCGGCGATCATAAAATAATTTTCTTCCCAGCTGAATTTTTTTCCGATCCAGCTTATTGTCTTTGGGTACCAGCACTTCCGGCAATCCTGATGGGGGATGCTGGGCATACTGGATCAAATCGATTTCCTGACCTGACCTGCTTGATAAATCAATGGATTGGGTTTTGTAATCTGCACCCTCGTAACCGGTTTTATGATCTCCAGCTTGATAAAGCGGATCAATACTAGTTGTTATTACTGCGTTGTCAGGCTTGAATCCAGCTGATTTTGTTGTAGAATCAGTAATGTTTTCTGATTGCTCAATCAACAAGGTTTTAATATCGTTAATGAGCGTATCAGCATGCAAAAAGGAGACGCTGTAAATATTTCGAATGTTGCCTTGAGGATCGATCAAAAATACTCGTAAAATATGTGAAAATGTTCCCGTAAAATTGTCTTTTTCATCATAAATTTTAGTTATTGTTTGATGATATTTTTTCAGGATTGGTTCCAATGCCGCTTCTGATTTTGTTGTTAAAAAAAGCCAATCCAGATTCCCTTCTTGAAAACTTTTTGCATATTGATTCATCACTTCTGGAGTGTCGTATTCAGGGTTAAAACTCAAGGTGAGCAAACGAACTTTTTTAGTGATTGCTTCTTCCTTGTCCATTCTGGATTTAACACGGTGTAAGACAGATGTTGCCAAAGGACAACCATTGACATCATTGCAACTAGAATAAATAAAACTTAATACCACCACTTTATCTTTCATCAATTGGCTCAAGCTTATTTCATCCCCATGAATATCAAGCACCTTGCCATCCGCAGCTTCTCCTAAAATTGGCAATTGGTACGTGCCAGGACGAGGTGCAGTAAAAGCCAGTGGACCATATCCAGGAGCGAGGATGGTATTTTTGGTGTTAGATGTTTTTAAATTTTCAGCAAAACCATAGCCCGACAAAAGTACGGCTGAAATAATCAGCTGAAATAGAAATTTAAATAGTTTGAAATTTAGCATATTGGATGACAAAAATTGCCATCCGTGGCAAAAATACCTGTTCAAGAACAAGAGATCTTGAACAGGCCGTGAAAGATTTATTTATTGGTTAAAAGACTTAGGATATCTTTCGAACCTTCCTGCTGTTGTTTTGCATACAGCGACTTGGCGCCAAAGCGCATTTGATGAGGTCGTCCAAGCTTCTCTTTAATAAAGTCAATCGAGAATTTCCTGGTTAACTTTTTTCCATCCCATTGATAACTCTTAAAGAATTGCTCATTGTCTTTGCCTTTCTTATCCCAGTTTGCCAATAATGAAGATGTGTAATAAAGGCGTTTCCCATCCCAACTGGAGGACACCATATTGACTTGCGAGGCAATCTTCTCGCTAAATACCTGCTTGGGATTAAATGGATCAGAAATATCAAACCCGCGCGTCATGCCATCCATAAAGGTATTAACCCATAACATCTTGTCATTACTTTGAATCGAGATATCAACGGGCAATGGAATCTTAGATGGGTCACCAATATCAGCAACTTCTTTTGCATTCCAGACACCTTTGCCATCTTCATAAATCAACCAGATCTTAGATGTCAATGCCGTTGTGGTAAAACAATAATTATGATTAGGATCCCATGCACAACGGATCTCCAGCGGTGCTCCTGGAACATCAAATACTTTTTTGGGTTGTCTGGTATGCAAATTCCAAACAACTACGGTATTACCAAAACGTTTCATCGCTTCTGGATCTTTTAACATCTTGCCAAAATCCATCATATAATTTGACCACCCGGTAAAAGAAGAGGTCAACATCACATTCCGGCGAGGTAAGACACGAACATCATAACCATAACCATCGGCATATTTTCCAGTTTTAACCGCTCCGTTTAAATTGCCATCAGTTGGCATCCAATGCGTTGAAATGTATTCTCCCTCGTTAGTATATTCGACCAATGCTGTTCGACCCCCATGGTCTTTGTTATTTGAAAGCCCTGTTATCATCATTCTCCCAGGCAAGGCATACATGGTATGAGGACCAACTACCCCTCCACTTTTGGCTGTAAAATCAATGATGGTTTTATACAAGGTCGGTTTGGCAGGATCCGAATGAACATCAAAAATGAAAATTTTATTGGTATCCAAACCGCCTGCCCATAAATAGTTTCGATCATCGGTAAAACCGGAATGATGCGCTTCATTTCGCCCCCCTACAGACAAAGTATTGATAACTTTACCATAGGACGTTGAACCTGGATTAACATCAACAGTAACCAATTTGTCTTGTTCATCACCGAGACCCTCCATGCCCAATGTCCAGACATAAACATAGTCTTCCTGTCCGACAATTTTTGCCATATAGGGCGACATGCATGTTTCATCCGCCTGGGCTTTTGTCATGCCTAAACCCAATAAGGCGAATGTTAATACCGAAACTAAACCGGTTGCACCCCAGGTCGGAGCAGTTTGGATTATTTTTTGTAAGATATCTTTCATGTTTCAGTTCTCATTTTATAGTTATCATTTCTCCAAATTTCTGATGCGAAGTTGTATCGTTTCACTTCGCACCATTGTTTGGAATACAACATTACAATTCATCACTTTGAATTAAACTGTTTTCTACAATACCCCGGTTTCAGGACATTGCTTCTCCGTGGTTTAAAAAAACTTTCTTTTTCACCTCTTTTCGAGAAAAAAACCTAATTATTCAGCCGTTGTTGGATCAATAATAGTTTTTATTTCCTCAATGTGATTTGCAGGGAACCCGCCTTGTTCAGCATGCTGACGTATTGTTTGTTCATCAGGGGCAATATAAACGCAATAAATTTTGTTGTTGGTCACATAGCTTTCCAACCATTGTATCCCTGGCCCCATTCGATTGAGAACTGAGCAAGATTTTTGCGAAATATCCCGCAATTCTGATTCTGAAAGTTTTCCGGCTCCTTCGAGTTCCCGTTCAATTATATATTTTGGCATAAACCACCCCACAGTTTTTTCATTCAAGCTTTAAAATAACCACCTAACAAATTGTCGCAACAACTTTTTAAGGGAACGATCGACTTCTCAATCTTCATTCTTAATAATACGCCTTGCCAGGTATCCACCAGTAAATTTGCCATACTTTCCGCAGATAAATCATTTCTAACGGCGCCCTCCTGCTGTGCTTTTAATAACCCCTGCTTTATCAAATCACGATAACGATTAACCGCTTCCTGTAACGATAATCGGCAAATTTCGCTGGTATCGCCTAATTCGCCCATTAAATTTCCCAGTAAGCATCCGCCTTTAAACTGATTTTTTTCAAGTTCATCGATCAGCTCATTGAAATAGTTTTTTAGTCCTGTTAAGGCATCCATCTCTGGCTTTTGCAGATGACCTTGCAACTGAATAATAAAGGGTTCAATGTAATGGCTAATCACTTCAGCACAATAGGTTTCCTTATTCTCAAAATAATTGTAAAAAGACCCTTTAGGAATTTTTACAGCATCCAGAATTTCTTTCAATCCCGTACCGTGAAAACCTTGACCCATCAACATAGTAACTCCTTGATCAAGCAACTTGTCACGATTAATTTTCTTGTTAATTACTCTAACCATTCGAATACAATACGACTGGTCGTCTTAATTGTCAATAAAATATTTCCATGAACACGTATAAGCTACAGTCACTTTTAAAAAAAGTAATTGAACAAATCTATTGATGCGGGAAATGTAGAGAAAGTCAATGGCAGGAATAGAATTACCATGATCAGAAGCATTTCAAATAAAAAAAGGATTTTGATCGCTCAAATCAGAGCAAACCTCAAAAAGCTATTTTCAGTAGCGCCATTCATCAGCTAGTGTAAATGCTGGACTTGTTCAAGAGGGATAGGAAGGGGGCTCAGGGCAATCGGGTTTAAAATATCTTGACATTTAATGATGCATGTAAAATCAATGGGTTGTGTTTTCTCTTTTCAAGCTCATAAGAAAAAGGCTTTTTTATTGGTAGTGTTTCGCCGATTAACCGGGAAGGCACTGTGTATAATCCCCGTTTGACACTAATGGTGCTGCTGGTGGTCACCTTACCACTCA